>SLFB01000118.1 GCA_007124475.1 Vibrio sp.
CTTCCAGACGGTGGCGTTAACCGTTTTTCATCCCACAACCAAGCCGAGAAACGCACTTGGTTATGTAAATGCCACACTAACTGCAATACCGTGGCCGCCAGTAATAACCAAGGGAGATAGCCAAATACCCAACCAATTAGTAACCAAGGGAGGTAAAAAAAAGCCAGCTCCCAGGCCAGCTTTTTCCAAGTTAATCGTTCAACCATAATTTTCTATTATTCATCCCATCACATTCTTGTAGAAAAACGGTAGCCAGCACCACGAACGGTTTGAATCAGCTTATCATGTCCGGCTTCTTCTAGGGCTTTACGTAAACGACGAATATGGACATCAACGGTGCGGTCTTCAACATAAACATTGGTTCCCCAAATGTTATTAAGCAGTTGCTCACGGCTGTAAACGCGCTCTTGATGGGTCATAAAAAAGTGCAGCATTTTAAACTCAGTCGGGCCCATATCCAGTGCCACATCATCAGCCGTCACGCGATGAGAGACAGGATCTAATTTAAGGCCTTGCACATCGATGACATCTTCTAACGCTGTGGGGGATACCCGCCGAATCACCGCTTTAAGTCTTGCGACTAACTCTTTTGGTGAAAATGGCTTGGTAATGTAATCATCCGCGCCAACTTCTAAACCACGAACCTTATCTTCTTCTTCACCACGAGCAGTCAACATTACCACAGGAATATTACGTGTTAATTCCTCACGTTTCATATGCTTGATAAAGTTGATGCCACTTCCACCGGGGAGCATCCAATCGAGCAAGACCAAATCAGGGAAAGGTTCAGCTAATTTATCAACAGCGCTATCGTAATCTTCTGCTTCCACTGCTTGATAGCCTTTTTGTTCAAGTACAAAACACAACATTTCACGAATCGGTGCTTCGTCTTCAACCACCAGAATCCTTCTAGACATAATTGAATAACCTTTGTTATTAATCAACGCTATGCATTATGGGAAATCATTATGACACTTTTGTGACCATTGCAAACTAATTTTCACATAAAGTTCACTAATAATGGCTGAGAATGATGCAACAAATTAAACGCTTGCCTCACAGACCATCGTTCTCGTCTTTTTGCATCCCCCCATAAGACATTAATCATGAATTCCCTTATCATAGCGATATGGTGAACAACGGAAAGAAACACGCATATGTGGTTTAAAAATTGTATGGTCTATCGCCTCAATCGCGATATCACCTTTAACGCGGATCAACTGGAAACGCAACTGGCCGAATTTCGCTTTAGCCCTTGCTCAAGTCAAGATAAGCTTAAATTTGGTTGGGTACACGCACTCGGTAAACATGGCGACATGATGACTCATGTCAGCGATGAGCGCATACTGATTTGCGCCAAAAAAGAAGAAAAAATGCTCCCCGCCTCAGTGATCAAAGAGTCACTCAATAACAAGATTGAAACCATTGAAAGCCAAGAAGGTCGACCTCTTAAGAAAAAAGAAAAAGAAACCTTAAAAGAAGAAATCATGATTGATTTGCTGCCACGGGCTTTCAGTCGTAGTCACTATACTTATCTGTTAATTATGCCCAAAGAAGGTTTGATTCTGGTCGATGCCAGTAGCTACAAAAAAGCCGAAGATGTTTTGGCTCTGCTGCGCAAAACCATCGGTAGCTTGCCGGTGGTACCAGCGATACCTGAAATCGCGGTTGAAACCACATTAACTCAATGGGTCAAAGACGGTAACTTACCGCCAGGTTTTAGCCTCTTGGAAGAAGCAGAGTTAAAATCTACCTTAGAAGATGGCGCAACCATACGCTGTAAAAAGCAAGAGCTGACCAGTGAAGAAATCATCAGTCATATTGCCGCTAATAAAGTGGTGACTAAGTTAGCGCTCAACTGGCAAGAGCGGATCAGTTTTATTCTGGCCGAAGATTGCAGCTTAAAGCGTTTGGCATTTAGTGATGAGCTCAAAGATCAAAACGAAGATATTCCAAGAGAAGACCAAGCAGCACGTTTCGATGCTGATTTCTCGTTAATGTGTGGCGAGTTTTCGGCTCTCTTACCCAACTTATTTGACGTTTTGGGTGGTTTACCATCAAACGATGCCTAGTCGTCTATTCAGGCTGGTCATCCAGCCTGAATCCTCTCTTTTAATCTAACTCCATCGGCAAGGGATAATAACCAGAATAATAGTATGGTCACCGCTCACATTTTGACGTAAAATTTGCGCCCCTTCCAATACCATCAGGTGGTATTGGCCTGACTTGAGATCAGATTGAGAACATAATGATGAGCACAAAACAACCTTTCGTTCCCGAGCTACTGTCACCCGCTGGTAGCCTAAAAAACATGCGTTATGCCTTTGCTTATGGCGCCGATGCTGTTTATGCCGGTCAACCACGTTATAGTTTACGTGTGCGTAATAACGAGTTTAACCACGAAAACCTACAAATCGGTATTAATGAAGCCCATGCTTTGGGGAAAAAATTCTATGTGGTGTGTAATATTCAACCACACAACTCAAAACTAAAAACTTTTATTCGTGACTTAAAACCAGTTATCGACATGGGCCCGGATGCGTTAATTATGTCCGACCCAGGTCTTATTATGATGGTGCGTGAAGCGTTTCCAGAGATGCCGATCCACTTGTCAGTACAAGCTAATGCGGTGAACTGGGCAACGGTTAAGTTTTGGTCAACCCAAGGAGTAGAACGCGTCATTTTATCTCGTGAGCTATCGCTAGAAGAGATCGAAGAAATTCGTCAACAATGCCCTGAAACTGAGCTAGAAATTTTTGTGCATGGCGCACTGTGCATGGCGTATTCAGGCCGTTGTTTATTATCGGGCTACATGAATAAACGTGACCCGAACCAAGGCACTTGTACCAATGCTTGTCGCTGGGAATACAAAGTCGAAAAAGGCCAAGAAGATGCTGCCGGGCAAATTGTCGAGCAATTCGACCCAAGCGCTGCAAAAGCGATCGAAGTGCAACAAGAGCGTCCTGACAATACCTTAGGGTTAGGCAAACCGATTGATGATGTGGTGCTACTGTCTGAAAGCCACCGTCCTGAAGAAAAAATGGCAGCGTTTGAAGATGAGCATGGTACCTATATCATGAACTCAAAAGACTTACGTGCCGTTCAGCATGTTGAGCGTTTAACCAAGATGGGCGTTCATTCGCTAAAAATTGAAGGTCGTACTAAGTCATTCTATTACTGCGCCCGTACCGCTCAAGTTTACCGTAAAGCCATTGATGACGCCGTGGCTGGCAAGCCATTTGACGATAGTCTAATGGGCACTTTAGAAAGCCTTGCTCATCGTGGCTATACCGAAGGTTTCTTACGTCGCCATACCCATGATAGCTATCAAAACTATGACTATGGCTACTCTGTGTCTGACAGCCAACAATTTGTTGGTGAGTTCACCGGTAAACGCCGTGGTGATTTAGTCGAAGTCGAAGTGAAAAACAAATTCTGTGTCGGTGATAGCCTTGAGTTGATGACCCCTAAAGGTAATATCATTTTCACCCTTGAAGCCATGGAAAACCGTAAATCACAAGCCATTGATGATGCAAAAGGCAATGGTCATTTTGTATTTATCCCTATGCCTGCTGATTTAGATCTTGAGTACGCCCTATTAATGCGTAACCTAAATACAGGTCAAGATACTCGCAACCCAACAGGTAAGTAATCATGGCATTATTAATCACAGATAAATGCACTAACTGTGATATGTGTGAGCCTGAGTGTCCTAACGGTGCCATTTCGATGGGGGAACAACTCTACGAAATCAATCCCGACTTGTGCACTGAATGTAAAGGGCACTATGACAAACCCACATGTCAGACCGTTTGCCCGATCAGTAACTGCATCATTACTGATCCGCAACATATTGAAACAGAAGCGCAGCTACTAGAAAAGTTCGTTATTATTCAAGGGCTGGCTTAATCAATATTGTTGATACTGCTTACCATGTTTGACATAAAAAAATCCGCCAATTAAGGCGGATTTTTATTTACCGATTAAGTTAGTTTATTGAGTGCGGCGGCGTAACCAACCAGCCAAGCCGATTAACATTAGGCCAAACAGACCTGTGCTACCTGCTGAGCCACCGGTGCGGTCATACTCAGGGATAACGCGCTCTGGTTGCAAGCCTTGTTGACGACGAACTTCAACTGGGAAGCTATCACGGCTACCTTCAACCTCTTGACCATCACGAACTAAATGTGTACGTAATGTGTAATCATTACCGGCAGGGATACCAAACAAGCTAACGTCCACGACTTGTTGACCATTTTTACTTAGCGTTGGCTGTGGAATACGAGCCAGTTGTGGTTCACGTAAACCATCGAACTGAATCATGACCTTATCACCTTGCTTAGCGTTTTCTGGCATCAAAAGAGGGATTTCAATTCGACTACTGTTGATAGTTAACAACACTGGACGCTGCTGACCACGTAAACTCTCACGCTCTGCCACTTTATAATCCAGAACCAGCAACACTGGATCATGATCCGATGAGCGATAATGCGTTACCGTCATTTGATCATTGTTATTATGGTGGAAGTTCTGCCAATGACTACCTTTATGTGGGCGGCCATTATTTTGCTTACTGTAATCATATAATGGTGATTCAATACTATTAATGCGCCAGTCAACAGCATCAACCAAACGATCACGCAATGATGGTGAGATTAACGCATGGTCAAGTGAACCTAACTCATCGTTAAACGAATAACTCCAGCTCTTTGGACGCTCAAATTTAACGTCTTTATAAGGTACCGCATTGATATAACCAAAGGTGCGGTCAATACGAATACCACTTAAATCGCTAAATTGTGGACGATTACCAATATAAGTATCACGACCTGCGTAGATAGCCTTACCCGTTGGATTTTCCGTTAACACCAACATTGGGTCTTCCATCGCGTATGAGTTTAAATCACCAAGAATAACTTTATCACCAGGGATTTTCTCAAGCTGCTTACCAAGTTCATAAGCGGCAGCAACACGGAAGTGCTCACATTGACCTTGGAAATCTGGATCAGGTAAACGGTCACCAGGACGGAAGCTAGCAATATCTACCCCATCCCAATCATCAATACAGTTAGAACCTTTTGATTTTAGGTGGTTAGCAGAAACGGTTAACTGTTTACCTGTGTTATGCACCAAGAACGTTGCAGTTAGAGCATCGCGCTGGAAAGCACGACCACTACTTACCGGGCGTCCTTGTGAATCAATAAAGACTTCACCTGTGTTAGGATCGGTAATCGATGGTGCATTCTGATTAGGTAAACGGATCACTTGGCTATCCACCAAGGTTACTCTGCTTGGACGATAAATGATCGCGTTAGTAATGGCATCCGTACCAACATGGTCATGATGGTCAAACACTAAGTCGTTATTCGAATCAATCGCAATAAAACTATAACGGTTTTGGATTGAGTCACGGAAGTGGCGGTGAGCATAACGATCACGAGTGTACTTCTTGTTCAGCTCGTCTACTAGTTGAGCAATAGCAGAACGAGTACCAAAGCCGTTATTTTCCATTTCTAACAAACCAACGATATCGGCATCCATACGATACAATGCTTCAACCACTTTAGCTTGCTGCAATTCGAACTCTTCCATATCAAACGCACCACGGTTATTACCATGACGATTTGGATCGCCACCAAATGGTGAGTTGAAATAGTTAAGTACGTTTTTCGACCCCAAGACTAATGGGAAGTGCCCTTGATCATGGCGCTGATACTGACCATGATTAAGCTTTAATGATACGGGTTCACCATCTATATCAATCTGATACTGAGGGAAACTTTCACGCTTAATATCATTACGCTCGAAGTTATTACGAGTCACAGAGCTATCTGACTCAGGGATCACCAGACGATATTCACCGCGGGTATATACCAGCATACCAGTGATATCCATCACTGAATCATTCACTAGGATAACATTTTGGTTCGGATTGTCTTTAAACGCTGGGAAATAAGGAATTTCCCCATCTCGAGCACTGCGATCACTTTCCACAAATAGACGGCGGCGCTGGTTTTCTTTAGCCGCTTGTTGCGACTCTTCACTACCGGCTACATATAACTGGTTCGGCTGCATATTCACACGCTCATAAGCCAGTACCATATTTTGTCTAAACGAGCCAAAATCAAAACTAAAGGTGCGACTGACACGCATATCTTGCTTGCCGTCCTGAGCAGGATTAACGTCATCAGGCAGCTTAATCAGCATCCCTTCATGGCGCTCTAGGGTACGGCTAAAGTCTAACCGGCGCTCATCCCCTTCACCCACGTAGTCACTGTCATTTATTTGCAGCGGAGTAATTCTTACCGGGTTATTCTCAGAAACAACATCATATGCACTAATAAAGTTATTTGGCACACCGCTTGCTAGAAGACGAGTCATTCC
>SLFB01000309.1 GCA_007124475.1 Vibrio sp.
ATATAAAGCGTTGCATCACCAAACTGACCGGAATCACATCATTAATAAAAATGAAGTAAACCATAGCGGAGGCTATCAATGAAAAAGCAATCGGGACATTAAGTAAAAATAGTAGAAACAAAATACCGATCGGAAGATAACTGATCATAATCTTGCTTCCTCACATCGAGCCAAAGACTGACCGCGTAACTTAGCAATCTCTTGGTACAGAAAAATAAAACTGTGTAATAACATCAAACCAAATGACAATACCAATACACTATTAATGGCAAAGTAAGACATTCCCATCACAGGGGTCACTTTGTTCGACAACATGGTGTACTGATAACTTAAATGGGCCATGCCGCCATTCACAACGATTAAAAACAGCAAAGACAAAATTTTAAACGGCGATTGAAAACGTTCAGGTAACAAGATCACTAGAACATCCACCCCCATATGCATACGATGCTTATAACAAGAGCTAATGCCAAAATAAACCGCCCAGATAAAGCAAATAACGGCGAGTTCTTCACTCCACGGCACGACAAAACCAAAGCCATAACGCAAAATCACGTTAGCGGTTACCATCAACACCGTGACAGAGATGGCCAGCGAAGCAAGCACTTCTTCTAAATAGCGCCAAACTATAATCAACATCTTCATTGGTATTACTTCCTATCCAATGGCTTGAAATAAAAAACGTAACCGGCTGAACTGGACACTTATTTGTCCGTTAAACCGGTTACGCTGTCTCTATCATCATGAATAGAGACGTACTGCTAATCAGTCACTACTGTTGAGCACGAATTTTCTCTAGCTCAGCTTCAATGCGTGAATAAATATCTGGGCTCCACGCTGGGAACTGACTGTAAACTGGTTGAGTCAGTTTATTAAACGCGGCGCTATTCACATCGTTTATGGTAACCCCTAACTGTTGCAGTTTTTCAGCGTACTCAGCATCCAAACGCACCAGTTCAGTATTATTAGATAAAGCGCCCTTTTCGAACTCTTCCATCACAATAGCTTGTTGCTCAGGCGTAAAGCGCTCCCATACGGTTGGTGAAATATAAACCCCCACAGTACCCAGGAAGTGCTTGGTTAAAGAAAGATTCTTAGTCACCTCGTACATTTTATTCGAGTACATGGTCAAAATGGTGCCCTCTAACCCATCAACCACACCTTGCTGTACCCCGGCATAAGTTTCTGGGAAAGGCAAAGCCGCTGGAGCGCCGCCCATTGCCGATAGCGTATTGATAAACAACTGGCTACCTGGTACACGGATTCGCATGCCACGCATATCTTCTGGCTCAACGATTTCACGATTGGTCATCATGTGTCTAAAACCAAAGATATAATCGGTATTTAGCACTTTAACGCCTTTATCAAGCATTTGCTGTTTAAGATCGCTCACCAAATCGGTTTGCATCATCGCCAAATACTCATCATAAGTTTGATACAGCATTGGCCCAGCTAGTGCGGTAAAATCAGGCACGTAATCACCTAAATAGGTCAAATCTTCAACCGCAATCCAGTTTGCACCATTGACGACCTGCTCAAGGTTATCCTTATAAACCGGTAACTGACCGCTAGGGAATACCTGAATATTTACCCCGCCATCGGTTCTTTCACGAATCGAGTCAGACACCTTAATCAGCTCTTGAGTGAGCAACTCACTAGGTGCAAAAACCAAACTTAGATTAATATTAATAGGGCTAGGCGTATCTGAGTCAGTGGCTGGTTTATCACCACAACCCGTTAACAAAAGCGCGGAAGAGATCAGCGCAGCAGAGAGCAATTTTTTCATTATTTTTGTCCTTTTATTACTTTATCCAAGGTGATTAGCACGGCCATACGACCAAAACGCTAAACAACCAAGAAGTATCCATAAAGTGGATAAATCAGCTTATCCAAATAGCCGCCGTGATTATCCTATAAGGTTCAAACAGCCCAAATAGTTTGTTTATTATTTGTGACATATTTATGAAAAATGAGCATTTGAATACAAAAAATCAATCATTGGTAACTTTTTAGCCGTGTTTTTGAGCTTAAAACAACAAAGGAAACCAATTAACGGAGGGAATAAGAGCAATGAATGTTCGAATCGTTGACTGGACTTAAGTGTGAACTAGCAACCGAGCTCCGCTATAGCGTCAAATCAAGTGGTAGTATCTTAAGACTTAAAATACGCTTTATTGCATAAAATGGCGTTATATTTATGCGCAAAATCACACCTTTTAAACATAAGCCGACCTAAACTCACCGATAACAAAAAAAACGCTAAACTTTTTATATATTATTCCCACAAAATTATCGTGGCTATTCAGAGTTCTGTTTGATTAGAGACTGAGTTAACCAGGGTAATAAACGTTCACGTTTGGTCTAGAAACAGGCAAGTATCATGGCTGATACTTGATAATATTAAACAGTGTTCTCATTTTGTCGGGGAATTCCTATGAGAAATAATCAGCCCATCACGCAACGCGAAGTGCGTTTTAATCAGCTGAACGATCTTGTCTCTATGACAGATTTAAACGGCACCATACGTTTTGTTAACGATGATTTTGTCACTATTTCAGGATTTAGCCGTGCGGAGCTTATCGGTCAACCACACAATATAGTTCGCCATCCAGACATGCCTCCAGCCGCTTTTGCTGATGTTTGGTCAACCATCAAATCAGGGCAAAATTGGCGCGGGTTAGTAAAAAACCGCTGTAAAAATGGCGACCACTATTGGGTAGAAGCCTTTGTTTCACCCATTATCAAAGCAGGCAAATTGGTTGGCTACCAATCCGTACGTTCAGAGCCAACACGAGAACAAATAGCTGAGGCTGAAAAGCTCTATCAGGAGATGAAAAAAGACAGTTCCAAGACGCTACCAAAACCCAACTGGCTACAACGCCTCACCTTTGGGCACTTCTTCTTAGTAACGACAACAATCATCGGTTCTGTACTCACCTTAATCGCCACCCTGCTCTTTCAAAACGGCTATATGGGGCTATTTTCATTATCAATCATCGCACTTTTCTTAACCCTATTAAGCAGCTGGTTAGTAAAACAACGCATTCTTGCTCCCATTGCCGATATAGGGGGCACCCTAAAAAAAATGTCTGAAGGTGATCTCTCCAAAGTGATTAAGATTGACAGAACAGACGAAATTGGTCAGCTGTTTCAAACCTGTAAAATGCTCCAAGCGCGCTATAAAACCATTTTAAGTCAAGTCATCGGCACCGCTACGTTAGTTTCTTCTGATTCAACTCAAGCTGCTGACAGTAGTAGCAATATGCAAGAACAGATGGCCGAGCAATCTTTACATACTTCACAAATTGCCACGGCAATGACTCAAATGTCAGCAACGGTTAAAGAGGTTGCAGAGAGTACCGTACAAGCTTCACAACTCACGTTAGAAACTCAGCAGTTTGTCAATAATGGTGATCAACTCATCGCTGATGCATTACAAAAAATGGCCCTGTTTTTGCAGGAACTTGATGCAACCAGCAGCCAAATCGCCGAAGTCTCTGCGCAAAGTACTAATATTGGTTTAGTGATCGATACCATTAGTCAAATTGCCGAACAAACTAATTTGCTAGCCTTAAACGCCGCGATTGAAGCAGCTAGAGCGGGAGAGCAAGGAAGAGGTTTTGCCGTTGTTGCTGATGAAGTTCGCAGCCTAGCGCAAAGAACGCAAAATGCCACCAATGATATTCGTCACATGTTAGAAAGTTTACAAAGTGGCGTGCAAGTTTCCTCTGAACGTATCACAAATAACAACCTTTCAGCTCAAGATACCCATCAAGGAATAACCCAAGCACGTAATAGTTTTGCCGACATTCTGAGCAAAATGGCTGCCATCAATGATATGAGCACACAAATTGCGGCAGCCGCTGAGCAACAAGCGACGGTTGTTGAAGATATGAATCGCTCAGTGGAAGCCATCAGTGAAAAAAGCCACCAAACAGAGCAAAATGCTGAGCACTTACGTGGTAAATCGCTCACTTTAAAAACTCAGGCCAATGATCTACAAGAACAGCTCAATGATTTTAAACTCAATTCTGTAAAATAAACGGCCACACCTACATCAGACGAATAAAAAGTGCCGCTTTACCCACGGCACTTTTTGTCAAATCAACTAAGGATGAATATCAATAAATTGTACCTCTAGACGCGGCAAGCCTTGCTCGGTTGTCAAGCGTTGCTGCGCAACCTGACCTTGAAAATAATAAGGCGCAAGTCGGCTCTGCTCTGTTGGTTCAAAAGCAAAATATAGCGTCGCGGCTTGCTGATTGAGCTGCTGGGCGGTCAAATACCCCACCAACGCATGCTCAAACTGATGATAGCCATTGCCCCAATGAAACGCCTTGGTTGATTTCGGGTTAAGCCCTACACCACCGTACTGCTCATCCACCCAAACCTGCATAAACGCTGGCGCAGTGTAGGCTAAAACCGGCTCTAACTCCCCTTCAAGTAATGATAGGGTCATCGCCGCTTGATCCAGCTCTGCCCATTCCCATGAAGAAATACCATAACTCATCGGCCTATTACGCCAACTCGCCACTGGCTTACCTTGCCACTGACTTGCTAACGAATCAGGTAGTAACGGAGCAATATCTGACCAATTAGGCTGATATTGTGCTTGGCTAATGGTATTTAGCATCCCCTGCCTAGCTAAGCTTTGCCACTGAGAGTTTTGCAATACACTACCAGTGAGATAGGTCATCCAATACGCTTTAATCGTATGGCCAAAATCATTATGTTTAGCATTTTGTGTCATCACCGCCGGATGATGTATTGCGCCATAAAAGCGCTGCTCAGGTTGATGATGATAGTGAGTTAACATCACCTCCGTTAGCCAAGACAAATCTTGCAACCATTGACTACGATGTGACTCAGGTAACAAGGGAGCCACCAGCAATAAATAACCATTGATTTGATCAAGCTGGGCAACCAATTCGCGCTGCTGAGCGCTTTCACCATCGCCATCTTTTAATACCCAAGCTAACCCTTGATCATCGGCTAATCGATAATGGTCAAAAATAAACTGTTGCTGTTTAATTAGCACCGCTTCCAATTGCGGGTCACGGGTTAAATAGTAGAGCATCGCTAGCCCCACCAAGGCATAGGCTTGATCTTGCGAGGTGCGCTGTTGCCATTCGAGCCCCGGCTTACCGTTTTCGGTAAAACTGATAAAACCGCCGTTGTGCTTATCTTGCAAGTGATCAATTAAATGTTTCGCACCGGCTTTGGCCAGCGCTAACGCCTGCTGATCACCGGTTAAATGATACAGCACCGCATAAGCATAAGTTTGCCGCGACTTCATTCGTGTATAGTCGCGGCCAAAGTGTGGCGTTATCCAACCTTTGTTTAACTCTTGGCAAACTTGGTGGATATTCAGCAATTGGCCATTATCACAGCGAAAGGTAGGAAAGTTACCCACTGGCTGTCCGTGGGCGGCTTCCATCATCCAGTACGGCGCTAAGCCCTGCTGCGCATGGTTTAACCATGCCTCACCATCTGGAAAACTGGCCAACTTATCGGTTTGTGCCTGCACGAAGGCACTGCATAAGCCCAAACTCAGTAGCCACAGCGAGGGTTTTAGATTGTGTTTCATTTTACTCTCTACTCCATCTTGTTAATGCTCCGCACTATACAAGAGAGTAAACGCGCATTTCGTTGAAAGGGTCACAGTTAACATGCAACTTATTGAGAAGTAAGGATTAGGAGAGAAATCTGAATTGAAAAGGCTAAACCGCCAATGTTCAACATTTAAATAGGCAGTTCTGATTCAAAGCAGAACTGCCGAATACAATTATCACAAACCATTGTTAATGGTCATCAGTCACCAGCAAATTAAAGCCTACTGGCCAAGGATCTCAGCCAGCCGACCATTGCTCTCTAATTGTTTAAGCCCATTATTAAATGCAGTAATAATTTCTGCGGCTCGAGGGTGCTGCCGAGAAACAATTAAATGATACGGCACGTCTTTAATGTTCTTATCAAAGTAAGCAACTTGGCTGAAGCCGACACTGGCCGCCAACCCCAAGCCAACCAATCGCTCTTCCATTACACCATCCAAACGGCCTGCTTGCAGCTTACGAAAGTTGTTTTCAGGTTGGCTAATGCGCTCAATGGTGTAACCTGCATCTTCGCGGACAAAACCATAATCATAGGCCACCACGCCACCGAGCGTTTTACCTAATAAATCTTGCTCACTCTCCCAGCGCAGCGGTTTATCGGGATGATAAAAAACCACTGTACTCAAGGTTATCACCGGCTCACTATAGTGAAAGCGCGCAGCACGATCTTGATTAAAACTGTACAAAAAAGTCCCATCCAGTTCAGCATTCTCAGCAGCATTGA
>SLFB01000135.1 GCA_007124475.1 Vibrio sp.
ATCTTGGCTAGAAACAGCCCGTAATCTAATAAAAATTCCAAAGTGCTCATCCTCTTTAATACGAATTGGTGTATTGTAACCACCTTGTCACAAAGACTTAAAGTAAAACCTCATCTCGGACGGTTGAACTGCCAAAGTTGGATTAGATTCGAGATTATAACCAAAAGGAATCTGACGTGAATTATTCTGTTGCTGTTGATGCTTTACAAGGTAAGGTTATTGTCGTTACTGGTGCCAGTGATGGTATTGGCAAACAAGCGGCTATCACTTACGCCGCCCATGGCGCAAGGGTCATTTTACTCGGTCGCAGCGAAGATAAACTGCAGCAAACCTACAATGAAATTATCAACGCTGGCTACCCACAAGCCTTAGCGATCCCATTAGATATGCAACATGCCAGCAAAAACGATTATCAAGCCTTGATGCGCAAGATAGAGCAACAATATGGTCAATTAGATGGTTTATTGCATAGCGCCGGGTTATTAGGCGACATCAGCCCGTTTGAAGCAATTAGCGAACATACTTACGATCAAGTAATGCAAGTCAATGTCAAAGCTCAGCTTTTACTTACCCAAGCCGCTTTACCCTTGATTAAGCGCTCGCCACAAGGCCGAGTTGTCTTTACCAGCTCGACCGTGGGTCACAGTGGTCGTTCCGGCTGGGCCAGCTATTCTATTTCGAAATTTGCCACCGAAGGTATGATGCAGATCCTCGCCGATGAACTACGTGATACCCCATTGCGCGTCAACGCGATTAATCCCGGTGGAACACGCACCGCCATGCGCGCCAAAGCGTACCCGCAAGAAGATGCTAACCGCTTAAAAACGCCGCAAGACATTATGCCGCTTTATGTCTACTTGATGGCTGGTGACAGTCAGCACGTGCATGGCCAGTGTGTTGACGCACAGCCGAAATAATCACTTCAAGCACATTAATTCGGAAATCGAAACACAAAAACCCTGTCGCTCATTCAATATCAACGACGGGGTTTTTAGTCATTTGTTAAACGCTGATTATAAGGTATCGCGTAACCGATCCTGTACCGCTTGTACCAATAAATCAGGCTGGAATTTAGAGATAAATTTATCACAACCGACTTTTTGTACCATGGCTTCGTTAAAGCTGCCACTGAGTGACGTATTTAAGGTAATGTACAAATTTGCCATTCTCGGATCGTTACGCACTTCATAAGTAAGCTTATAACCATCCATTTCTGGCATTTCTGCATCGGTGATCATCATCAATAGCTCTTGATTGATATCTTTACCTTCATCACACCATGATTTCAATAACTTAAGTGCTTCTAAACCATCCCAACACTCGATGATATTTAATCCAAGCTGAGATAAGGTATCTTTAATCTGCTTACGAGCTGTGGAAGAATCATCAACGATGAGAATATTACGCCCAACCATGGCAGGTAATATTTCATGGTCTAATACCTCTTCAGAGATAGAGACATCATAGTCAATGATTTCTGCCAGCACTTTTTCTACGTCAATGACTTCGACGATATGAGTTTGATTTTGCTCTTTAATCTGCGTTATCGCCGTGAGATAGTTAGCCCGACCAACGGACTTTGGCGGTGGCTGGATTTCCGTCCATGCAGTATTAATGATATTGCGCACTTGGCCAACTAAAAAGCCCTGTACGGTACGATTGTATTCAGTAATGATTAAATTCTGTTCTTGATTATCCAATTTGGATTCAGGAAAACCAATAGCTCGACGTAAATCTATAATCGGTACTGCGACCCCTCTTAATGAGGCAACGCCCATAATATTAGGATGAGAGCCTGGCATTTTAATTGTCGGCGGGACTTTAATCACTTCACGTACTTTAAATACGTTGATTGCAAACACTTGTCGACTATTGAGATTAAATAGCAACAACTCTAGGCGGTTCTCTCCCACCAAATTGGTCCGCTGATCGACCGTATTTAAGATACTCGACATAGAAAATTCCGCTCATAGATAAGTACATCGCTTATAGTATATACCTAAATTGACACCTAGTATTTAAGTCCGTAACTAATTTTACTCCAGTAGCCATCACTAGGGTCTGTTTATCTTTCTCGGTTAAATTTTGTTCGAGAGAAACAGACCCTAACCACACAATTAGCCCTCAACAACTTTCATCAATAATAACCCATCGTAGAGAGCTTGCTTAATTAATGCGGCTCCTGGCATGGTAGCTTGTTTGTAAAAACGAGATTCAACCAAACGAAGGTGCTGGTGATAAACCGGAATACTCTGCTCTTCTATGCAACGCTGAATGGCCGGATACAAGACACTTTTTGCTTGGTTCATCACCCCACCAATCAACACTTTGTCAGGGTTAAATAGATTAATCACAATGGCAATCGCCGCACCTAGATAGCGGCCAAGTTGTTCAATGACCTCCACCGCTAAACTATCACCGTCAGCTGCGGCTAAACAGATATCTTCTATCGTTATCGTTTCTTTGTCAGCTAATGAAGATGGCTCTCCTTGCGCAATACGTTGCGCGACTTGTTCTCGTACCGCTTGCGAGCTGGCCACCGTTTCAAGACAGCCAATATTGCCGCAATGGCAACGTTTACCTTTAGCATCGATTTGAATATGACCCAATTCGCCAATATTACCAAACCGACCTTGTAATACCCGACCATCGACGATAATCCCTGCTCCCAATCCGTGGTGAATGGAAATCAATATCGAATTATCAACATCTTGTGAGTGACCAAATAATTTTTCGGCCAGTGCCCAAGCGCGAGTATCATTAGCGACAAATACTGGTAATCCAGTCGCTTTATAAATTTCTGGGCCTAGCGCCAAGTTTTTCACATTATAATGGGGCATTTGTAATACGATGCCCTGCTCTGAATTGACTAAACCCGGCAGAGTAATCGCAATACTAGTTAACCGGTCTAACTGCTCAGCGTAGGTCTGAAAAAACTCTTCTATTTCAAATAGTAATCGAGCTAACACATCATCTTGATCAATTTCATGGATATCGATTTTAGTGTCAATCAACACCTCACCACCCAACTCATGCAAAGCGATAGTCAAGTAACCGCGTCCTAAACGCATAGAAAGAAACTGCCAACCTTGATTATTGGTTTGTAACCCAACCGCAGGTCTACCACGACTTACCGCTTCCTGAACTGTGGTTTCATGGATCAAGTGTGCATCAATCAGCTCTCGAGTAATCTTAGTAATACTTGCAGGAGCCAATTCGCTTTCTTTGGAGAGATCAATTCGAGAAATTGGGCCCTTTTGATCGATCAGTTTATATACACGACCAGCATTGACCTGTTTAATATGATCAATATGGCCTGGTTGAGCCATATACATGGTGTACTCCAGAATCCTATAACCGACTAATTTTTTTACTTTGCGAAGTAATTGTGAAGTCACTTGATGAATAGCCGTGACCCGTATCACGCTTATAAATGAGAGAATGCGCTAATAACCGCAAAACCACCAAATGAGTAAACACGTGTTGCTGCAAAAATCAGCTCAAAAGGTCAACAGCCCCCTAGTAAACCGTTACGGTTCAATAACCACAAACCAATGAATCAAGAAGATAAATCCAGCACTCACTCCTGATCTTATCTGTAGAACAATCACCTTTGCCTAACCCAATACTCCACACAGAGTAGAGAAAAAGTCACTGTAAAACATCGACAACGACTAAATTCACGCTTTTTCTGCCATCAGTGACAAAGACTTAGGTCTATAATCAAACTCAAGACTAAGGTTGATTGAACTAGCTTTCAAGGAGACGAAAATGACCGCCTTATTAAGAAGAACAAAAATTGTTGCGACATTAGGCCCCTCAACGGATCAAGACCAGGTACTAGAGACGATTATTCGCTGCGGAGTTAATGTAGTGCGGATGAATTTTTCCCATGGCTCAGCCGAGGATCACCGTTTACGTGCACAACAAGTGCGAGTGATTGCCGCTAAGCTGGGTAAACATGTGGCTATTTTAGGGGATCTACAAGGCCCTAAAATTCGCGTATCGACCTTTAAAGAGGGAAAAGTTTATCTTAATCAGGGTGATCATTTTATTCTCGATGCCGATTTGCCACCAGGAGAAGGAAGTCAGCAAAGTGTTGGTATTGACTATAAGGCCTTACCTAATGATGTCACACCAGCAGACATTTTGCTTCTCGATGATGGGCGAGTCCAATTACAAGTCAATTCTGTTGTAGGCCATCAAATCAACACAACGGTCATTATCGGTGGCCCGTTATCAAATAATAAAGGCATTAACAAAAAAGGTGGTGGCCTTTCAGCTGAAGCACTGACCGAAAAAGATAAGCGCGATATTGTGTTGGCTGCCGAAATTAATGTCGACTATCTAGCGGTATCTTTCCCTCGCAATGGTAAAGATATCGATTATGCCCGTCGCTTAGCTCGTGAAGCAGGGTTAAATACCAAGTTAGTTGCAAAAGTAGAACGAGCGGAAACCGTCGCTAATGATGAAAATATTGATGATATCATCCGTGCATCAGATGTTATTATGGTGGCACGTGGCGATCTTGGGGTTGAAATTGGCGATCCTGAATTAATCGCGGTGCAAAAGAAACTGATCCGTCGTTCCAAAGAGCTCAATCGCATTGTGATCACGGCAACCCAAATGATGGAGTCGATGATCACTAACCCCATGCCAACTCGAGCTGAGGTCATGGACGTGGCCAATGCTGTGCTTGATGGCACTGATGCGGTGATGCTATCTGGCGAAACGGCCGCTGGTAAGTACCCAATAGAGACCGTTAAAGCAATGGCTGAAGTCTGTATTGGCGCTGAAAAAATGGTTGAAGCTAGTAAGCAAAATTACCGTATTGATGGTGCTTTTCAAACTGAAGAAGAAGCTATTGCCATGTCGACCATTTACGCTGCGAACCATCTAGAAGGGGTGACGGCTATGGTTACTCTGACTGAATCTGGTCGTACCGCACTGATGACTTCAAGATTAAATTCCATTTTACCTATTTTTGCGATGTCACGAAATGAGCATGCTTTAAATCGCTGCGCGCTGTATCGTGGTGTGACGCCATTCTATTTTGACAGTAACCATGCTCAAGGAGTCGAAGTGGCACAAGCCGCTTTACAAGCTCTCAAAGATCAGAACTTATTAGAATTTGGCGATCTGGTGATCATTACTCAAGGCGATATCATGGATGTAGAAGGAAGCACTAACTGCATGCGTATTTTACCTGTGTTTTAATACACCTCTACCCAAGCAACTTGAAGTTGTAGGTAGGCAGCAAATGCGTTCACCCCATGACCATAGATAGACTCTATGCTTGGGGTGAACCAACGTCGCCAACACCCTTGCAGCGTCAAATAGCAAGAGCATACCTTTTATTGAAGGGTTATTTATTCATCGCCAATATATGGAAATCTCATCTTGGCTGACACTCGCGTAGTACTTTGCTGAATGGCGCTATCAAAGGTTTCGATAAATTGATAACCCGCTTGCAAACCAAGTTGGTAATCATGAAGTAATGCTTCTGTGTCACTTAATAATGAACTGGATTTAAGCGGCTCACTGGGGACAATTTGCAAAATAAAAGCATCATCTGGGGGGCTATTGAGAAAGTCACAGGTTAATGAATAAGTTTGATAATGGATCATTAACATATCCGCAAGGCCAGCATCAAATTTATTGCCTAATAAATGGCTTAAGCGATAAATATTGTCCGCGCCAAATAACCAACGTCCGCCATTAAGAACATCAAGATGTTGTTGCTCTTTTTTGAGTTGTTGAGCTTTAGCCACTTGCTGTTGCAGAAAACCACTCCAGTCTTGTTTCCACTGTAGCAGCTTATTCTGCCAATGTTGCTGTACATGATTAACTGAATCACGAAGCCATTTCACTTGCGCCTGATTAGTGTGCTCAACTAAAGCGGTTTGTTGCTCTTCTTCCGCTAAGGTCTCCGTGCGAATGACGACAATCAAACGTGCATCTTGACGCCAAGCTTGTTGCACAGGAATCGAGGCAGAAACGCCACCGTCAATATAATTGCTCTGCCCTAACTGCACAGGGTTAGGATACAATCCTGGGATAGCACAAGTCGCGATCAGTACTTCTCTCCAATCTTTACCCAGCATAGGAAAATAAGCATCCGCCAATGAGGGGGTTTCCGTGACTGCGGCAAAAGCTTTGCGTTGCCCAAGCACTCGACGTCCCATATCTAAATCTAAGCGATAAGGAAAATCACTGATCTTATCCAAAGCCCAATCTAAGTTAAGGTACTGCTTACGTCTGATATAACTGAATAGGTTGAAAAAGGCAGGGTC
>SLFB01000231.1 GCA_007124475.1 Vibrio sp.
AAGTCCTTTATCGCCTCGTAAAACGGTGCTTGTTGCCAAGCGTTCGATAATGTCGCTGAATCAGCAAACTTAGGCAAAGAAGTATCGATCATCTGGAAAAATGCGCCACCATATACATGGGATCCATTGGTAGCAAATAAACCGTTTTCTACCACTAAAGAGCGGCCATTACCTATATCTAAAGAACCGTGGACAAAGCAGTCTCCTTCTAACCAAACTTTCTCATGCTCCTCCTTAACAAATGCTTTATGCAATGTCGTAGCACAATCTTTAGATTCTGCATCATTGAGTGTAATAACATGATGGTCACGTTTCACTTTGTCATAATTGTCCGTGTTATAGGCAAGGCCAAAGTATGACTCAAACGGCTTAAATTTATTATCTCGCACAAAATCGGCTTTAAATTCCGATGAATCCTCGGTACTAAAATCTTTACCTTGCCCACGGGGTATTGAGGTTTTGCTCTCGGCTTTACACTGCATCAGCGGGTTACTCTTAGATTGAGCATCTAATACCCTTAAGCCATTTTCCGGTTTCGTCGGTTTATCCTTTTCTGAGTCAGTTTTCGTTGCTTGTTGCGGGTTAGCTTCAGAATGAAAGACAACCTGATATTTATAACGCACCGCAACGCAGTCATAAAAGCCGTTGTCATCAGCCTCGCCGACCGCTTCCGGTCGAATATCAAAATCCCCCACTAAGCGTAAATTCGCATTAGTTTGAATCGCTCCAGTGCCTGTGGTGGATGAGTAAATCTGCTTACTTACCTGTGCGTATCCTTGACGTGCATGGATACGATAAACACCATTCTCCTCTAATGGTATAAGCTGCAATTCATCAAGCTGAAGTTGCTGTTTACAATGACTAAGCTCACTGGGGATTGGCCCTGATAAGCCAACAATTCTAGTGGGGTCTTGGGCAATATAAGCATACAAGCATTCAACACCCCCTTCGGCCAACCAATAACTTTGCCGAGCACTTACTTCATTTTGCGCTCGCTTAATTTGATAAAATAAGTTTTTATAGGTTCCGAGTGTGACGGCTAGAGTGATGGAAACGAGCACGGCGGTGATAAGTAATGTCGCAATACCTTGTTGATGATGCTTCATGATTGCCAGTTCCTTTGTGTTATTTGCAATTGCATCGAATGCGTTACCTCTGGATTAGCGACCAAAGAGGCACTAAAATCAACCAAAACCACCGCGCTCCGTACCGTCTCTCCAGTTAAAGGAACATGCTTGACTGCAAAGTTCGTTACTTTGACTTGTTTGGGGTCAAACAAAGCGTGACAATGTTGTGGGTTTTCTGGCTGCCGAGAGTTGATCTGATCGCGATTGTCTTGGCAATAATCCAGCATGTTATTGTCTAAGCGATAAAGAGTATGACTGTACCTTCCGGACGAAGAGTTAGGGGTATAATAGACATAACCGAGCGAGCGATCATTCACCGCCAGCAAGTTGTTTTGGTCATCAAAAGTCACTGAAGTGCCATGGCTACCATGATAACCAGCCCGTAATACATCGCGTTTCAATTGATACATCACCATGCTCATTTGTTGCTGAAGCATAATATCTTGACTGCGTTGTAGTGCCACACGCTGATTGGATAAAAATAGACTGCCTATGATGGCTAAAGCGATACTGCCCACTAAGCTAGCGATCATCAATTCAACTAAGCTAGCTCCTGATTGCCGATACTTAGCACGCTGAAAAACCATATAACTCCCCTTCCACACTGCAGATCCTTACTCGCCCAGCACGATTATGAAAGATCACATCAAGACCTTGGTTGTCTGCCCCTTTGCCCTGAATCCTAAACCTGCCTGCACTCGTCGGATTGCCCATCACTGGCTCAAATGTAACGGGATTAATTGAACTATGATAAGAAACGGAGAACTGATGATAGCGATCACCGCTCAAAATAGAAATTATCGTTTCTGGATTCGAACTCGGTGCACTATTATCACGAGTCGGTTCACTATCATGACTAAATAGTAATAACCGCCATTCTCCTGTATTTGAAGGCATCCCCTCGACATGAAGCCATACATCTTGATTACGAAATACCGCCTCAGATTTGGCTTGAATAAAAAAACCGTGCAATTCATTGGCAAGTGCCGTCATTTTGATTTGCTCATTTACCTGACGATAACTCGGCGCAGCAAAGGCAAGTATAATTGTCACAATACTCACGGTAATTAATAACTCTAACAAGGTAAAGCCGCGAACCATTTCCCAAAACCCTTTGCAAACAACTAGATATTGATAAATCAACTTGCCTTGATAGTATCAGTACTCAACAATGTGCAAAGGTTGATTTAGAGAACGAATGGACATGGTTCGAATAAATAAATGCAATAAGATACACAAAAATGCACTAGGTATGACTTTGATCGAATTAATGATTGCTGTCGTGATCGTCGGTATTCTGGCAAGTATTGCTTACCCAACTTACAGCCACTACGTCAAAGAGGGGCATCGTCGCCAAGTCATGGCAGATATGGCCAAAATACAGCTCTATTTAGAAGAAAATTATCGCCATAGTGAGGGTTATCCTATAGACGCAATATTTGACAACAATAGCGTCTGTTCATTTTGTGACTACGATAATGAACGATTTGAACTTACCATTAAACCTATTAACAATAATAGGCAGTACACCATCATCGCTAAGCCAATGGTACAAAGAGGACAAAATACTGACGCCTGTCGCGGAGAGACATATGAGAAATTAGAACTCAAAAGTACCGGAGAAGCCCTGCCTAAAGGCTGTTGGCGATAATAAAATAGCCATCGAAGACTTGAAGTTGCAGCTAGGCGGCAAGTGAGTTCATCCCCATGAGCATAGACAGACTATGTGGTTGGAGTGAACGAACGTAGCCAACAGCGATGCAACTTCAAGTAAGAGCAGGGTATTATTTTTTACGGTTTTTTAGACGATTCATCATCGATAACCGACGCTCAGCAGAAGCTTGATCCGGTTTGTCATCGTTAGGGTTATTTTTTCGTCCTTGACGATTTTTATAGGCAGGCTTGCTATGTAGCTTTTCAAGATACGCATCGCGCTTTTTAGGCTCATAACCAGGCTGCTCTACTCGGCGAATACGCTGTTGGATCAACGTTTCTACTTGTACTAAGGTCAGCTCTTCCTCGCGACTCACAAAAGAAACCGCATGCCCTTGTTTACCGGCACGCCCAGTTCGCCCGATACGATGGACATAATCTTCTGCTAAGAAAGGCATATCATAGTTAACGACATGAGGCAGATCGGCAATATCTAATCCACGAGCTGCAACATCTGTCGCTACCATCACTCGCGCCTTACCATCTTTAAACTCATCGAGAGCTCTACGGCGAGCACTTTGCGCTTTATCGCCATGACACAGTACCGCTTTAATACCATCCAGTTTTAACTCTTTAACCACTTGATTAGCGGTTTCTTTATAGTTAACAAACACCAACACTTGCTGCCAATTTTTACGACCAATTAGCTCAGAAAGCAATTCCGTTTTCCTTTCTTGATCAACCGGATAAACAACATGAGCCACGGTATTCGCGGTAGTATTAGCGCGATCAACCGTGATGCGTTTTGGCTTACGTAAAATATCTCCTGCCAACTGATTCAATTGTGATGACGTGGTCGCTGAGAACATCATAATCTGTGGTGACGTCTCAACTTCAAGCATGATTTTACGTACTGGGTTAATAAAGCCCATATCTAAAATACGATCAGCTTCATCAAAAACTAAAAATTCTAACTTTGCCAGTGACACATTACCTTCACTTAAATGTTCCTCCAAACGACCAGGAGTCGCCACTAAGATATCAACCCCTTTCTCTAGCTGACGAACCTGAGAAGACATTTTATTACCGCCATAAACGGCGGCGACGCTAAGTGAAGTATATTGAGTATAATCTTTAATATTTTGTGCTATTTGAGCAACCAATTCGCGGGTGGGGGCGAGGATCAAGCCACGAGCAGTATGCGGTGAAGCTTTTTTACCACTGTCTAATAAATGCTGAATAACCGGTAAAGAAAACGCCGCCGTCTTACCTGTACCAGTTTGCGCCGTTGCAAAAATATCATGCCCCTTACGAGCTTCCGGGATTGCTTGCTGTTGAATCGGGGTTAATTTTTCATAACCGCACTCAGTCAATGCTTTAACCAATTCAGGAGAAAAACCTTGAGATGAAAATGACATGTAACGGGCTCCTTAAGTAGACAGCCAATAGTGTTAGACGAAGCGGTGCACTATATAGGATTTATAGTGATTTATCTCTCATTTATGTAAGTCGATGTCGATCGTGGATTTTATCACCAGTGGAACACTATACCCAAACCACTTTGCGTTGCAGGTAGTCGGCAAGT
Source organism: Vibrio sp. (assembly GCA_007124475.1). GTDB lineage: Bacteria > Pseudomonadota > Gammaproteobacteria > Enterobacterales > Vibrionaceae > Vibrio. The sequence continues at coordinate 4,366 of SLFB01000231.1, forward strand.
GAATTCATCCCCAGGAACATAGACAGACTATGTGATTGGGTGAACGAATGCAGCCAACACCTCTGCAGCTTCAAGTAGGAAGGGTATAATCAGTATATACCGAAACAATCACTACCAGTGGAAGATATCTGGCAATCTTGGCTGTTCGAATAACAATAAGAACACAACGATGGAGGGATAATCGTGATCACTAAAAACCGCTTCGTGAATAAAAATAAGGGTTGGTAACCGATGACCAACCCTGTTGTGTAATAATGATGGCCTAACTGGTTAAATCATCAAAAAACTTCTTTACTCCATTAAAAAAACCTTCTGATTTAGGTTTGTGTTTATTGGCAGCATCGCCTCCACAAGAGTCTTCCAGTTCACGCAACAACTCTTTTTGGCGAGCACTTAACTTAACCGGAGTTTCTACTACTAATTTCACGATTAAATCACCAATAGCGCCACCGCGAACACTCTTAACCCCTTTACCACGCATACGGAACATGCGTCCTGTTTGGGTTTCCTCTGGTACTTTTAGATTCACTCGACCATCTAAAGTCGGCACTTCAACCTCACCACCCAAAGCGGCCATTGCAAAGCTAACAGGCACTTCACAATAAAGATTATTGCCATCACGTTCAAAAATATGGTGCTCTTTAACATGCACTTGTACATACAAGTCGCCAGCTGGAGCTCCCATATCACCCGCTTCACCTTCATTGGCTAAACGAATGCGATCGCCAGTATCAACCCCTGCAGGTATTTTAACACTTAAGGTTTTGGTTTTTTGCTTACGGCCTTGACCATGACACACATTACAAGGATCTTTAATGATCTTGCCCTTACCATGACAGGTTGGACAGGTTTGCTGAACCGCAAAGAAACCTTGACGCATCTGCACTTGGCCATGGCCGTGACACGTACCACAAGTCTGTGCTGAAGTGCCTTTTTTAGCGCCAGAGCCATCACAAGAATCACAATGCACCAAAGTAGGAACTTCAATCTCTTTACTACATCCGCGGACGGCTTCTTCTAAAGTCAGCTCCATATTGTAGCGAAGATCAGCACCGCGTTGTGGACGATGACCACCGCCACCACGACGACCACCGCCAAAAATATCGCCAAATACATCACCAAAGATGTCACCGAAATCAGCGCCACCGCCACCAAAGCCGCCGCCACCAAAGCCACCAGCGCCTTGCTCAAAAGCACGGTGACCGTATTGATCATAAGCAGCTTTCTTTTGCGGATCAGTTAAAATCTCATACGCTTCTTTTACTTCTTTAAACTTATCCGCAGCACTGGCATCACCCGGATTTTTATCTGGATGGAACTTCATTGCTAGGCGCTTGTAGGCCTTTTTAATATCACGCTCAGAGGCATCGCGGCTAACGCCTAATACTTCGTAAAAATCACGTTTTGACATGTTTCAATCACCAATTATTACTACCAACGGGCTTACCGCAAGGTATCTGTATCAATATAGATAATTACAGTGAGTCGCTTTCTTTATCTATATAGACACAACATTATCACCACAAACTTGCGGGCGTTAGAGTCTCCTCAAACGCCCGCAATCCGATCGTTTCAGACACTTGGTAGATGAAAAGCTACCAAGTCAAGAATGATTACTTCTTGTCGTCTTTCACTTCTTCAAACTCGGCATCTACTACATCTTCTTGAGTAGATTGTTGACCTTCAGCATCAGCATTCTGAGCTTGAGCCTGTTGCTGAGCAATTTCCATCAACTTTTGAGCTGCCGCCATTAAGGCTTGAACTTTTGCTTCAATTTCAGCCTTATCTTCACCTTTTTTCGCGGTTTCTAATTCAGAAATCGCCGCTTCAATTTTTGCTTTTTCGTCTGCAGGTAGAGCTTCACCAGCTTCTTCAATCTGCTTAG
>SLFB01000302.1 GCA_007124475.1 Vibrio sp.
CTAGGAATGATTATTCACCTAGGTGATAGCAACAAGTTTAGAATTTCTGAAGCCGTTTTTCGTTTTGGTGCCGATGTTCGTGTCGGCGATGATTTACGTCAAGCTCAGCTGCGTTTAATCAGAGATGGTGAAGCGGTTGTTCACGGCCAAGAACCTACTCAGCAGAGTTTACTGGATGAGTCAAACGGGGTTGAAGAATCAGAGAATGCACAGACGTTATGGGAAAATAAAGCATGATTGAACGCGGAAAATATCAATCGCTAACGATGATTAATTGGAACGGTTTCTTTGCCCGAACTTTTGACATTGATAGTTTAGTAACCACTTTATCTGGTGGTAACGGTGCTGGTAAATCAACTACCATGGCGGCCTTTATCACCGCATTAATTCCCGATCAAAGTTTGCTGCATTTTCGTAACACAACTGAGGCTGGAAGTTCGCAGGCATCACGAGATAAAGGCTTATATGGTAAGTTGCAACCAGGCACTTGTTACGCAGCTTTAGATGTGGTGAATTCACGTCATCAACGTTTATTGTTCGTGGTGAAGCTGCAACAGGTGGCGGGACGCGACAAAAAAGTAGATATAAAGCCTTTTGTTATTCAAGGGCTACCCAGTCACATTAAACCAACGGATGTTTTGATTGAAAATGTCTCACAACAGCAAGCAAGAGTTAGACCGCTTAACGAAGTGAAAGAGGCAGCCCAAGCCCTAGAGGGCGTGCTATTTAAATCCTTTAACTCAATCGTTGACTACCACAGCTACATGTTTGAATTTGGTGTGGTTCCTAAAAAGTTGCGTAACAGTAGCGACCGCTCTAAATTTTATCGTTTAATCGAAGCGTCTTTGTATGGTGGTATTTCTAGCGCCATCACTCGTTCATTACGTGATTATTTATTGCCACAGAATGGCGGTGTTAAAAAAGCGTTTCAAGATATGGAATCGGCGTTACGCGAAAATCGTATGACGTTAGAGGCGATAAAAACAACTCAGGCTGATCGAGATCTGTTCAAACATTTGATCACGGAATCAACTCAATATGTTGCTGCTGATTATATGCGGCATGCCAACGAGCGGCGCCATAAAGTACAACAGACGCTGAGTTTACGTAATGAGCTGTTTAATACCAGAGATAGCTTGCTAGAACACAATCAGCTATTGAATCAAGTACAGGAAGAGTTAGCCAGTTTAGTCGAGCAAGAGTCTGCGCTTGAACAAGATCACCAAAGTGCTACCGATCACCTACAGCTGGTGCAAAATGCGCTACGCCAACAAGAAAAAATCACGCGTTATCAAGAAGATCTTGAAGAGCTGAGCATGCGGCTTGAAGAGCAGATGATGGTGGTGGAAGAGTCTCAGCAGCAGTTAGTTATGCTCGAAGAGCAAGCCACGTTAGCTGAAGATGAAGTGGATAGCTTAAAAACCCAACTTGCTGATTATCAGCAAGCGCTTGATATTCAGCAAACCCGAGCCCTACAGTACCAACAAGCCTTACAAGCATTGGACAAAGCACGTCAGTTATTGGCAGATGAAGCGCTTAATGCTGATAATGCAGCAGCGAAAATGCAGACGCTGAGCGCGCAGCAAGAGCTAACCACCAATGAACTGTTGGCCATTAAGCATAAGTTAGATATGTCAGCCGCCTCAGCTCAGCGCTTTAATCAAGCGTTACAACTGGTCACTCATGTCGTGGGTGAGATCCCTCGGCAACAAGCGGCTGCTGAGGCGAAGCAATTGCTGACACAAGCTCATCAAGCCGAGCAATTAGTGGAAAATGAAGCGCTATGGTATGAGCAACAGCGTGATTTGCAACACCGCATTGAGCAGCAGACCGCGATACGTCAGCAAGTAGCAAATTATCAACAGCAGTTTCAGGTATCAATTCAAACGCAAGTTGAGTTAGAGCTAGAGCGCGAAAAGCATCAAGCTTTACTAGACGAACTGGAGCAAGGGCAAGAATATTTGCAAGACTTGCGCAGTCAACAGCGCAGTCTTGAGCAGGAGCGAACCAATGAAATTAAGCAACTGCAGCTATCTGCTCCAGCTTGGCATAAAGCAAATGAAGCCCTTGATTGGTTGCGTGAGCAAAGTGGCGCAAGTCTAGATAGCCGCCAAGCGGTCATGGCAGAAATGCAACAACTTCTGGAACGTGAAAAACAGCAATCAACCCACAAAGATCAACTCGCTATACGTCGCGAGCAACTCGATACTGAAATTGAGCGTTTAGCTTCCCCTGGCGGATCGAATGATCCTCGCCTAAAAGGGCTAGCGGATTCTATTGGTGGGGTGCTGTTGTCAGAAATCTATGATGATATTACCTTAGAAGACGCGCCATATTTTAGTGCCATGTATGGTCCAGCTCGTCATGCCATTGTCGTTTCTGATTTGTCTGGTATTAAAGACAAGCTGGTTGAACTGGATGATTGTCCAGAAGACTTATATTTGATTGAAGGGGATATTGATGCTTTCGACGACAGTTCATTTAATGCCGAAGAGCTGTCTGGTGCGGTTTGTGTTCAACTGAACCAGAGGCAAATGCGCTACTCACGCTTCCCTCAGATCCCTCTATTTGGCCGGGCTGCCCGCGAACAACGTCTAGAGCTATTACGTGAAGAGCGTGATGAGGTGGTGGAACAACACGCAAAAGCGGCTTTTGATTCGCAAAAATTGCAGCGTTTGTATCGCAGTTTTAATGAGTTTGTTGCTCAGCACTTACAAGTGGCTTTTGACGCTGATCCAGAGCAGCAGCTATTGATCGCCCGTGATGCGTTAAATCAAATCACTCGTCAATTAGCGGATATTGAGACTCAGCAGCAACAACAAGTGAGTCAGCGTCGTGTTAGTAAACAGGCATTAGCCTTACTTGATTCAATGGCAGCAAATCTACGTTTGTTATCAGAAGCGGACTTGAGCGAGCGTATGCAAGAGCTCAATGATAAATTGGCGCAATTAGTTCAGGCGAAAGCTTGGTTGGCACAACATGCGAAAACCATTGCTCAGTTAGCTCCGATTGCCTCAGCATTAGAGCTCGATCCGGAACAGTTCGATGCGTTAGAGCGCGATTATCATCAAGCCGATAGTGCTTTGCAGCACTTGAAAGCACAAATGTTTGCATTGGCTGATTTAATCGAGCGTCGTCATTATTTCACTTATGCCGATTCAGTGGATTTACTCAACCAAAGCAGTGAATTGAGTGAGCAATTGAAAGGGAAGCTGCTGCAAGCTGAAACGTTACGTGACCGTTATCGTGCAGAGCGTAAACAAGCACAAGCACAGTTTAATCAGTACAATCAAGTTTTAGCTTCGCTGAAGAGCGCTTATCAAGCTAAACAAGAAACCGTACAAGAGTTTCAACTTGAGTTACAAGAGTTTGGCATTCAAGCTGATGATAGTGCTTTACAACGAGCTCAGTTGCGATGTGATGAGCTGCATGAACGTTTACATACTTCTCGTCGACGTAAGAGTGACTATGAGCGTACCATTACCTCGACTGAGATTGAAATAAAGTCGTTAGTAAAACGTCTTAAAAAGCTAGAAAAAGATTACCAAACACTACGTACCTTTGTGGTGAATGCTAAAGCTGGTTGGTGCGCGGTTCTTCGTTTGGCTCGTCAAAATGATGTTGAGCGTCGTTTACATCGTCGTGAATTGACTTATTTGTCTGCTGATGAATTACGTTCAATGTCGGATAAATCACTGGGCGCATTACGTTTGGCTGTTGCCAATAATGAGGCGTTGCGTGATGCCTTACGCCATTCAGAAGATAATGCTCATCCAGAGCGCAAGGTGCTGTTTTATATTGCTGTCTATCAGCATTTACGTGAGCGTATTCGTCAAGACATTATTCGCACCGATGATCCTGTCGAAGCGATTGAGGAAATGGAAGTGGAATTAGCTAGGCTTACAGAAGAGCTTACCTTGCGTGAAAACCGTCTTGCGTTTAGTTCTGACTCCGTGGCAAGTATTATTCGGAAAACCATTCAGCGTGAACAAAATCGTATTCGAATGCTAAACCAAGGTTTATCCAATATCGCTTTTGGTCAAGTAAAAGGGGTGCGTTTGAATGTGAAAGTGCGTGAAAGCCATGACATACTGTTACAAGGCCTGAGCGATCAACAAGCGCAGCATAAAGATTTATTCGAAAGTTCACGTTATACCTTCTCTGAAGCGATGGCGAAGTTGTTCCAGCGGGTTAATCCACATATTGATATGGGACAGCGTTCACCACAAGTATTAGGCGAAGAGTTATTAGATTATCGCAACTACCGTGAGCTGAGTGTCGAAGTGAATCGTGGTTCAGAAGGTTGGTTACAAGCTGAGTCGGGAGCTTTATCCACTGGTGAAGCCATTGGTACTGGTCAATCAATTCTATTGATGGTCGTGCAGAGTTGGGAAGAAGAATCGCGCCGTTTACGCAGTAAAGATATCATTCCATGTCGATTACTGTTCTTAGATGAAGCCGCGCGTTTGGATGCCAAATCGATAGCGACCCTGTTTGAGTTATGTGAGCGGCTAGATATGCAATTATTGATTGCGGCACCAGAAAATATCAGCCCTGAAAGAGGGACAACTTATAAACTCGTAAGGAAAGTGTTTAAAGATCATGAACATGTGCATGTTGTTGGTTTACGTGGTTTTGTTAGCGAGAAAACCAAACCACAAACCATAGCAGAAGCCGATGTTGTGAGTTAATCTGCTGAGTCCAAGACGAAAAAGCGCCTGATTTATCAGGCGCTTTTTTATGGGTTAACTTTTAATGAGCTAATGAGCCAAAGCAGAAATTAATTAACGCCAAATTGCTGCGCAGCGTAGGCTACTCGCTCGGCAGGGGTAGGATAAATTAATGTTGAACCAAGGTTTTCAATGTGCTGTAAACGCGGCAGTAATCCTGCTCCATTAGCGGTTTGAATCGCTAAACCTGGGCGGGCATTAAGCTCAAGCACCATTGGGCCTTCTTCTTTATCCAGCACCATATCAGTCCCAATATAACCTAAACCGGTCATTTCCCATGCACTGGCCGCTAAGGTTAGTAAGCGTTCCCAGTGGGGGACCGTGAGCTCAGATAATGATTTTCCGGTATCGGGATGATGGGTCACTGGTCGATTGAACTGTACAGCACGTACCGCTTTACCAGATCCGAGATCAACGCCCACTCCCACCGCTCCTTGGTGTAAGTTAGCTTTGCCATCTGAAGCAGAGGTAGAAAGGCGCATCATGGCCATGACAGGGTAACCTTTAAAGACAATGATCCGTACATCGGGAACGCCTTCATAGCTGAAACCATCAAAGCAGTCATCAAATTTAATTAGGTTTTCGACCACCGCGACGTCATTTTTACCGCCCAGTGAGAACAGACCTGCTAAAGCGTTACTAATGTGTCGCTCAACATCCTCTTTATTAATCGTCGATCCAGAAGGTTTAGTGTATACGCCATCTTGATGCGAAGTAATCACAAGGATACCTTTACCACCACTCCCTCGGGCTGGTTTAATAACAAAACCTGGCCATTTTTTTACCATATCATGAATACGTTTCACATCACCTTGATTGCTAATGACACCAATCAATTCAGGCACGGTACAGCCCGCCCGCTGAGCAATCAACTTAGTTTGCAGCTTATCGTCAACCAATGGATACTTTGAGCGATCATTATAGCGGCCAATGTAACTATGATTGCGTTTATTCATCCCCATGATCCCCTTACGACGTAACTTGAAAGGGGAGGTATATTCAGAAAGAGATAAGAACATATTAATCTCCGTCTACCAGAGGTTTAAAGCGACGTAACTCGGTTAAGCGATAGCCTGTGTAGGTGCCTAGCAGCAGTATTCCGGCCAGGACAATCAATTGTAAACCGATAAAATTAAAGGTTAAATGTTGGATATAAGAGTTCGTCATCGCTAGATAGATGAGTACCGCGGTAAACAAGGACCCGCCGCCTTGTAACAGAACCTCTTTGGCCCCTTCTTCTTCCCATAAAATCGACATACGCTCAATGGTCCAGGATAAGATAATCATCGGGAAGAAAGTAATGGTTAACCCTTCGGTGAGCCCAATTTTGAAAGCCACCACGGTAAAAACCGAAATAATCAATATAACCGAAATGATGACAGCAGATATACGTGCCACCAGTAATAAATTGAGTTTAGATAAATAGCTACGAATAATTAGGCCAGTACCGACAATGAGTAAGAAGCCGACGATACCTGTTGTTAATTGGGTTTGTACAAAAGCGACGGCGA
>SLFB01000326.1 GCA_007124475.1 Vibrio sp.
ATTTTTTCGGAACATGTTTGTCCAAAGCAAAACAGCGATGATGCCATACTGGTTAACTGCAGAATAAAGCGGTCAGTAGCTTGCTCTTCTATTAAAGATGGAAACGTAATTATTGGCCAATGGTTAATTAAAACATCTGGGGCTGATTGGTAGCTTTTTTCAATATCATCAAATAATTGTTTAATGCTTTCCGCTGAATGATCAGGTAAAGAGTAATAGTCAATATTTCCATTTTCCTTCTGTTCAACTTTATTGCTTTTTATTCGATTTTGTTGACTGCTGCCACAGACAATTACGGTTGCTCCCAAGGTTGAAAAATGCATCGCTAGAGTGTTACTAAGCTGTGCATGATCTGAGGTAATTAAAATTAATGCATTTTTCACTTTCACGGCGTTGTTCCTTGTTCATCAGCCTCACAATAATTAACCACAAGCATGGTTTAACAAATCGAATGCTGGTGTGAAACAGTTCAAACAATGCGGATTGAACAAAAAGTGAACTAGTTTTGTTTGGGTGTATTCACAGTTTTAAATGGTAATATGCAAATACTGTATATTTTTGTTCTAAAGCAACTTTACTTTTGGTAATGATGTTTTCGATACAAAGCAGAGAGGAGGATAGGGGGGGATGGTCTCTTACCTGTGGATAGGCTTTCACTTATCTATATTTTGCAAGTTGAATAGTAGTGGTACATTTTTAACATTGCACTCTTAGCTGATCTTGTCGAAGTGCTTGATTAAGTTGGCGGTAAATATCTGTGCTCATTATCGTTATGGGAGATTTTTCTTTAAGTTGACGCCTTTCATGAGCTGAAAGGTTGAGATATACCTCTTCAGGTAAGTTACCTGTATCTTCAGGAAGATAAGTGAGTGGTTCTGGCGTTAAATAATGAGTGAGTTTAGCGCTGGCAATCCCGCCGGAATGAAATAGTTTTGCCTGCTGAGCGGAAATAGCATAAGAGCTTTGATTATTGCGTAGTGGCTGAGGCTCGGCCACGGCAAAGTGTTGGCGAATTTGACTTTCTGCTGGTTTATTGACCGAGAGAGTTTCGGTCGGACAAGTATCGCGTACATCATTAGAAAATAGTGCCATAAATAACGCAAAATCAGCATGGCGGCCTTGCTGTACGGCTTGATTAATATCAGTGCCGAACTGAATCTCATTGATTACACTTGCTTTATCTAATGTATGTACCTGCATACCATCCCTTCAACCTACTATTTATTTATATGACTACTTGTTATTGCAAGTAACTTGTATATGTAGCGGCATAAAGAGAAAAAACTTGAACAAAAAAGCCTGCATAATTAGCAGGCTTAGTGTAAGAAATTATGGATGATTTATTTGGTTCATCAAGTAATTACTTAGCTATATTTTGAGCAACAAAGTCCCAGTTAACTAATGCCCAGAAACCATTCATGTAATCTGGACGTAGATTACGATAGTCGATGTAGTAAGCATGTTCCCATAAATCCACCGTTAATAGCGGCGTTACGCCTTCTTCAGTAATCGGAGTCGCAGCATTAGATGTATTGACGATAGCCAATGAACCGTCGGCTTTTTTCACTAACCAAGTCCATGAAGAACCAAAGTTGTTGATCGCTGAATCGGTGAATTTTGCTTTAAAATCAGCAAACGAACCAAATGCGGCATTGATAGCTTCAGCTACAGCACCAGTTGGTTCACCGCCACCATTAGGTGATAGGCAGTGCCAGTAGAAAGTGTGGTTCCATACTTGGGCTGCATTGTTAAAAATACCACCTGTAGAGGTTTTAATGATTTCTTCCAGTGACTTACCTTCAAACTCAGTACCAGGAATTAAGCCATTGAGTTTAACAACGTAAGTATTGTGGTGTTTACCGTGGTGGTATTCTAAGGTTTCTGCTGAAATGTGTGGTTGTAACGCATCTTTTGCGTAAGGTAGTGCTGGTAGTTCAAATGCCATTGTTCAATTCTCCGTTGTTGAGAGTAAAGAAACGACTAAGCAGACGAGGTTTTTGTACAAATTGCGTCCCACGACTGATGTAGACACTTCTTTGATTGCTTCCAGTGTTATTGTAATTAGTCGATATCACTGACTTGTTTGCTATTTTAGCAAGTTTTTACTTTATTAAAAGCACTATCGAAAGAAATTTTTTATTGTTGAGCGAAGCTCTTCCAGGTCTTTGTTGGTTAAATACTGTTCTTTGGGAGCGGTTTTTGAACGCTGTGAGCCGTTTGTTGTCAAGCCCTACAAGTTAAAATCAGCTTTAAAGCTTAACCGACCTTAGTTGAGAATGGGATGGGGATGTGTGGTAACACATTTAACCACAGCGATAATGGGCTTTTTATTCTGATGTAATCATTTAGAATAAAGGGGATTAAATTAGCCATCCGTAAGAGGAAGCAATGGAAACTCTCGATAAAATTAAGCAACAAATTACTGAAAACCCAATCCTTCTCTACATGAAAGGGTCGCCAAAACTACCAAGCTGTGGTTTTTCTTCTCAGGCAGCACAGGCCCTTATGGCATGTGGTGAGAAGTTTGCTTACGTTGATATTTTACAAAACCCTGATATTCGAGCTGAGTTGCCTGTGTATGCGCAATGGCCGACTTTTCCTCAGCTATGGGTTGAAGGTGAGCTGATTGGTGGATGCGATATCATTTTAGAAATGTTCCAAAAAGGTGAGTTGCAGCCACTAATTAAAGATGCGGCAGCCCGTCATACAACTGACGAATAATCAGAATCGCAAGGTTCTTTGAAAGCTAGATTTATTAGGGGCACATTTGTGCCCCTAACTTTTACGGCCATTGAATACACTATTTAAACCTGTCATAAATCATGAATCATATGGTGCCTGTTGCCTAATTGTTCGTCTTGTTGCGTAAAAGTTAGAATATACCCACATAAAAATCATGGCTCTGTTGCATATTAAGCCAATTTTTTCCATAGTAAGTCGCGGTTATTGGATGAGTCTCACATTGAATCAACAACACCGTTATCCCCTTTCTATTTAAAGCAAAGAGCTAGTTGGCTAGGTTACTTATTGCCAAGCAGTGGCGCTAGGTTGCTGAAGATAGCAAATAGAGGCAAAGATGCCCGTTATCACCCTTGAGCTAGGAATGGACTATGTTAAAAATGCTTAGAGCCCTGACTGTTCGTCAGAAAATATTAGTGATTGAACTTATTTCTCTGGCTATCATTGTTATGATTAGTTTGTATGGCGTTGGAAAATTACGAGAAATAGCTTATCAAGAACGCCAACAAAGTGTCGAGAATCAAGTGCAATCCGTTGTTAGCTTAGTTGAATATTATGCACAGTTGTCTCCTCAAATTGGTGAACAAGAGGCCAAACAGCGAGCCATTGAGGCAGTTAAAGCTTTGCGCTACGATAACGGTAACTATTTTTGGATCATGACACCTAATGCTCGTTTGGTGTTGCATCCTTTGCGTCCAGAAATGACCAATCAAGACATGAGTCAGGTCCGTGACGGTGCTGGTCGTTTTCATTGGCAGCAAATGGGTCAAGTGATTCAACGTCAAGGTGCAGGATTTGTGGAATATACTTTTGTACCGCCCAATAATGGAGCGATTGAAGATAAGATATCTTACGTCGCCCGCACTAACGCGTGGAATTGGGTGATAGGAACTGGAGTTATCGTCAATGATATCCAACAAAGTATTTACCAAAGTGCACTTTTTTATGTGGGTTTTGCTCTTGCTGGAGTGTTAGTTACCTTGCTAATTTCAGGCATTATCGGCAAAAATATTACCGAACCTTTGGCGCTATTTGTCACTAAAGTCCAGCGAGCATCACAAGGCGATATGACGGTACGTTTTAATCCAAAAGGAAAAGACGAAATTGCCAGTCTGGGACGCTCAATTAATGTGATGATAGAGAATACCCACCAAGCTTTAATTACCGCGAAACAATCTGCAATGAGCGCTGCTGAAATGGCCTCTTCAATGGCTTCAGCCAGTGAAGAAACTGCAACTAGCACCCAATCGCAGCGCATGCAATTGGAGCAATTAGCAACAGCCATGAATGAAATGAATGCGACCATTCGTGATGTCGCGCAAAATGCAGAGCAAACCGCTGCATCGACGGATGATGTCGCTAATCAAGCGTTAAGTTGCAATAACATGATGGAAAGAACCGAGCAAAACATCGAGCAGTTATCTCAAGAAGTCTCACAAACCGATCAATTGGTTGAAGCGCTACGTAATGACGTTGCCGGTATCAATGAAATTGTTGATGTGATTCAAGCTATCTCGGAACAAACTAACTTATTGGCGCTCAATGCGGCAATTGAAGCGGCGCGTGCAGGGGAGCAAGGGCGCGGCTTTGCGGTGGTTGCGGATGAAGTCCGTCATTTGGCTGGGCGTACTCAACAATCGACGCATCAAATTCAGCAAACGATCGAGTCTTTGATTGCTAGAGCGGGAAGTGCGTCTCAAGCAATGAAGCAATGTCATAGCCGTGTGACGGAAAACGTACAAACCGCAACCGAAACCAAGCAAATGTTGAAACAGATGGTGACTGAGCTCACTCGCGCCAATGACATGGTGACCCAAATTGCCACTGCAGCAGAGCAGCAAGATACCGTGGCAGAAGAGATGAATAGCAATGTAAGCCATATTAATCTGTCGGCCGACCATATTAGCCAATCCTCGCAAGATCTGGCTGAACAAAGTCAGCATCTGGCTGATAGTGCCAACCAATTGGATGAGCAGTTACAACGATTTAAAGTATAAATCTAAGTTTATATCGGTTGTTATTGAGTCAGATAAAGACAAAAAGTGGAGAAGAACTCTCCACTTTTTTATTACCCTAACGGTGAATATTAAGAGCTAACCCCGTTAGATCACTGCTTGACGAACCTTGGCTGAGATCCATTCACTCACGACTACCGTTGCTAAGACGACTAAAATAATCAAGGTGACTTGAGGCCAAGCGAGGACATTTAAACTCGATTGCAATTGCATGCCGATGCCACCCGCTCCCACTAAACCTAAGATGGCACTTTCGCGGATATTAATATCCCAACGAAAAACACTAATCCCAAAGAAGGTCGGCAGAACTTGCGGCACAATCGCATAATTTAATACTTGAGATCGACTTGCTCCTGTGGACGTAATGGCCTCAACTTGAGTGAGGTCGGTTTCTTCAATCGCTTCATACAATAATTTACCGACAAAACCGATTGAGCGTAGTGCAATGGCCAAAATACCAGCCAGTAGACCTGGACCAAGAATCGAAACCAATAGTAATGCCCAGATCAAAGAGTTAATGGAACGGGAAGCGACGATGATAAACAACGCAATCGGTCTCACCAATACTCTCGAGGGCGTGGTATTGCTGGCGGCTAAAAAAGCCAGTGGCGTAGCCAAAATAACCCCCAGTAAGGTACCTAAGGTTGCCATGTTGAGTGTGTCCCATAATGGCAACCACAAGCGCTCCATATAAGACCAGCGAGGTGGAAACGCTCGGTCTATAAGATCGGCAGCAGCTTGTGGAGCATCGAAGACAAACACCCACATGGTATTTTCAGTCATTAGGTTCCAGCAATAAATAAACAGCGCAAGCAGCGTCATCCAACCAACCCAAAGCAAAAGCTGAGTTTTTGGGGTACGATATTGCCAGACTAAGTTGGTATCTAGTTCTTTCATTTCACATATTTCCGTATATAACCAGAGGCATACTCACAACACATTACAATGGCAATAATCAGTAATAAAATGGCGCCAGCGCTGTCATATTCATAGCGTGAGAGAGAGGTATTTAGCGTGGCACCAATGCCACCAGCTCCAACAATGCCGATTACGGCACTTTCACGAAAGTTGATATCAAAGCGGTATAAGCACAGTCCCAGTAGACGTGGTAATACCTGAGGTTGAATCGCGTAATTCACTCGTTGTAGCCAGGAAGCTCCAGTGGCTTGGATGGCTTCGATGGGAGTCGGGTCGATGGCTTCTATTTCTTCAGCCAATAATTTACCGATAAAACCAATGGTGGCGAAAGTTAAGGTCAAAAAGCCCGCAAAAGCACCAAAGCCAAATAAAGCGACGAAAAAGATCGCAACGATAATTTCTTGCAAAGAACGGCTAAGGGCAATAAAAGCGCGACATATCATATAAACCCAAGTTGGGCTTAAATTTCGAGCCGCACCAAGACCCACTGGAATCGCTAAAGCAATACCTACCACAGTGGAAGTTAAA
>SLFB01000321.1 GCA_007124475.1 Vibrio sp.
AAAATGGCACGCATTCCAGAAAAATCCGTTTCTTCTTCCGATAAAGATATTTTGAAAAATCTCGATCAAAAAATGAAGATGCTGGTGTTTGGTCAAGACAAAGCTATCGAAGTGTTGAGCGAGTCGATTAAGCTCACTCGTGCAGGATTGGGTGCGGAAAACCGCCCTGTTGGCTCCTTCTTATTTGCAGGACCAACAGGGGTTGGTAAAACGGAAGTCACTGTTCAGCTATCTAAGTTGCTTGGTATTGAGCTACTACGTTTTGATATGTCGGAATATGGTGAGCGTCACTCGGTGAGTCGTTTAATTGGTGCACCTCCTGGTTATGTTGGTTATGACCAAGGCGGCTTATTAACGGATGCGGTCATTAAACATCCGCATGCTGTTGTTCTATTGGATGAGATTGAAAAAGCGCACCCTGATGTCTTTAACCTCCTACTACAAGTAATGGATAATGGCACATTAACTGATAACAATGGCCGTAAAGCGGATTTTCGTAACGTCATCTTAGTGATGACGACCAATGCTGGTGTTGCCGAAACGGTTAAAAAATCGATTGGGATGATTCAGCAAGATCATAGTCATGATGCGATGGCTGAGATTAAGAAAGTCTTTACTCCAGAGTTTCGTAACCGGCTTGATCATATCATTTGGTTTAATGGTCTTGATGAGCGAGTTATTCATCAAGTGGTTGATAAGTTCATTGTTCAGCTGCAAGTTCAGCTGGATGCACGTGGTGTGTCGCTTGAGGTGTCTGAAGATGCTCGTCATTGGTTAGCGATTAAAGGCTATGACCGTGATATGGGGGCTCGCCCAATGGGTCGAGTGATTCAGGATCAGCTCAAGAAACCATTAGCGAATGAATTACTGTTTGGTTCATTAGTTGAAGGTGGCACAGTGAAAGTGGATCTTGTCGATGATAAATTAACGTTTGAATACACTAGTTTACGTGAAAAAATTGCCCACTAAGTAACCAGTGATGATAGGCGTAATAAGGAGCGATTTAACAGCGCTCCTTATTTTTTACTGTCGAACGATTCTTAGGCAACAAAAACGGAGCATTTAGCTCCGTTTTTGTTGCATTCGAAAATCAGCGATTAACGAGCACGGAAGACGATGCGACCTTTAGACAGATCGCAAGGTGTCATCTCGACAGTAACTTTGTCACCAGTAAGAATACGGATATAGTTTTTGCGCATTTTACCAGAAATGTGAGCTGTCACTACGTGACCATTTTCAAGCTCAACACGGAACATTGTATTAGGAAGAGTGTCAAGGACAGTGCCTTGCATCTCGATTACGTCTTCTTTAGCCATTTAATCCTCTTTAGAAATTTGGCGAAAAATAATCAACGGCGTATTTTGCCGTTAAAAAATCAATGTGTAAAGTTGTGGCGTATTCTACCCTTGCCAACGCTGTTTGACTAGCTTTTGATGGCCGCTAAAGCGTACTTTGTAGTTCATCGCTGGACATTGTTCAATATGGTAACCCAAGTAGAGCCATTGTTTGTTGATGGATTTGGCTAATTGTAGTTGGATGAGAATCGCTAACGTACCAAGTGAAAGTGAACTATCGGGGTTAAAAAAGGTATAAAATGCGCTGGCACTATTGGGCAGAATGTCAGTAATTGCAATCGCTACCAATTGTTGATCTAAGTAAAGGTGTAGATATTGGGTATCTAGCCAACTTGCGGTGGCAAATTTAGCAAACTCATCATGTCGAGGAGGATACATACTGCCGTGACGATGACGAACTTCAATATAACGTGAATATAGTTCGAACCAATTGTCGTCCATGGTGGTTTTAAGTTGCCAAGTTAATTGGCTGGCTACCTGTTTAAGTAAGCGTTTTTGACTTCTTGATGGCGCAAATTGTGTAATCGAAACACGTAATGCTTGGCAAGCCTGACAATGGTCACAATGGGGCTTATAAATAATATCGCCACTGCGTCGAAAACCATTAGCGAGTAATAATTCAAAGTTATCTGCCGTTTGCATTTCTGCTTCCATGGCAACAGCGACACGCTCTAGACGGTCTTGTAGATAACTACAGGGGTGGTTACTGGTTAAACCAACACGAATCTGTTGCAAATCCGAACTCATAGCTGACTCTCATTTGACGGCTTAATAGGGTACGTTAACCATTGCGGCTGAAAGCAATGCGCCTGCACCTGCTTTACCTTTAAGGATAGCAATGAATTTAAAAACTGATCGCGTGGTAACTCAGTGGCCCCCAAGGAAGCGAGGTGAGGGTTCATCACTTGGCAATCTATCATTTGCCCGTTGTGCATAGCAAAGTGATGGCAAAAATACCAAAAGCCAATTTTGGATGCATTATCAGCAAGACTAAACATTGATTCGCCGCAGAAGACTTGTCCCACTTGAATGCCGTACAGCCCGCCAACCAGTTGTTTATTTTGCCAAACTTCAACCGAATGACAAACACCGTTGACTGATAATTGTTGATAAGCGGCGCGCATGTGTGGATTTAACCAGGTTTGTTCCGCTGGACGTACTGCTGCACACAATTTAATCACTTGAGCCGTGGCCTGGTTTAAACTTACTTGATAGTTATGTTTTCGTTGATATTTAACGACACTTTTGGCTGGTTTGAATTGGTCAGGCCAGAAGACCGCACGAGGAGAGGGGCTCCACCACAGAATTGGCTCATCAGGACCATACCAGGGGAAGATACCGTTGTGGTAAGCTGATAAGAGTCGCTTAGGGTGTAAATCACCACCATAAGCGAGGAGCCCATTTGGCTCTTCAGCAGCAAGTGATGGGTGAGGGAAATCAAAATTATCGCTTGCAAGTTCCGTCAAATAGATCGCCATTATGCAACCAACTTATCCAAATAGGAGTTATCAATGTTTAGATGGATGTGGATCTTAGTTATTTTTCCTTTATTTGCCAATGCTGCTTATCAACGCAATCAGGCAAGACCTGTTAACCAAGTATTATTTGGAGAAACAGAAACGGTTAGATATATAACTCAGCAGGAAATTATCCAGTCGACAGCCCATGGTTGGGAGACTTTGCTAGGAGCTGTGATTGGCGGTTTAGTTGGTAACCAGTTTGGCGATGGGCGAGGTAAGCAAGTTGCCACAGCGGTTGGTGCGGTAGCTGGCGCTGGCATTGCTCATCAACAAAGACCGCAACATCAACGGATAGAATATAAGCTTGTTGAGTTATTAATTCGCACTGATGATGGTCAGCTAATCAACGTGATTCAGGATCTAGACCAACAAATGATATTTGAGCCTAAGCAAAGAGTTCGGATCTTATACTTTTCTGATGGTGTCAGAGTAGACAAGGAGAGGTGACATTTTTTGTAAATAGCGAGAGATAAACACTAGCCGCCATCAGGGATTTTGGTTAGTCTGCTATTACCAATATTTTTTACGACCTGCAAAATATAACCTATTGTCCCCAGTATTACAGGCATCTGTATTATAACTTTGTGGGCTTGCAGGCAATAATAGTACAAGGAAATGCATATTTAATGGACAGTCTAACTTTACAGCCCATTGAAAAAATCGACGGTGAAGTCAATTTACCAGGTTCCAAGAGTGTTTCTAACCGCGCTTTACTTTTAGCGGCTCTGGCTTCAGGTACCACACGTTTGACCAATTTGCTTGATAGCGATGATATTCAGCATATGCTTAATGCTTTGACTCAGCTAGGCGTGAAATATCAGCTATCAGCGGATAAAACCGAGTGCCAAGTGCATGGTTTAGGTCAGCCATTTAAGGTTGAAAAATTACAACAACTGTTTCTTGGCAATGCTGGTACTGCGATGCGCCCATTGGCTGCCGCCTTATGTTTAGGGCAGGGAGAGTTCATTTTGACTGGTGAACCAAGAATGAAAGAACGGCCGATTGGCCACTTAGTTGAGGCTTTACGTCAAGCTGGCGCTGAAATCGAGTATTTGGAAAACCGAGATTATCCGCCTTTACAGATCAAAGCTACAGGCTTAAGGGCCAGTCAGGTCTCGATTGATGGTTCAATCTCTAGTCAATTTTTAACTGCGTTCTTAATGGCTGCACCATTGGCTGATGGCGAGATGATCATTGATATTAAAGGTGATTTGGTTTCTAAACCCTATATTGATATTACTTTGCACTTGATGCAGCAATTTGGTGTTGAGGTTATCAATCACAACTATCAACAGTTTGTGGTTCCAGCTGGTCAAGCTTATGTCTCACCGGGTGACTTTCTGGTTGAGGGGGATGCTTCTTCAGCTTCCTATTTTCTGGCAGCGGCAGCCATTAAGGGGGGGGCCGTTAAGGTGACCGGTATCGGTAAAAATAGCATTCAAGGTGATGTCCAGTTTGCGACGGCATTAGAAAAAATGGGTGCCGAGATTGAATGGGGAGCAGACTATATTATCGCACGCCGAGGAGAACTTAACGCCATTGATCTTGATTTTAACGCAATACCCGATGCAGCAATGACCATTGCTACTACCGCGTTATTTGCCAAAGGTTCAACAGCTATCCGTAATGTTTACAATTGGCGAGTGAAAGAAACGGATCGACTGACAGCCATGGCGACAGAGCTGCGAAAAGTGGGCGCTGAAGTTGAAGAAGGTGAAGATTATATTATAGTTACCCCCCCTGAAAAGTTAACACACGCTGCCATTGACACTTACGATGATCACCGTATTGCGATGTGTTTCTCTTTAGTCGCGCTCAGTGATACTCCGGTTACGATTAATGATCCAAGGTGTACGTCTAAAACGTTCCCGGATTATTTTGATCAACTTGCGCAGCTATCCCACTGATTGCTCGCTTTATCAATTATAAATGTTCTGTCTCGTAATCGATAACTGAGTGGCAATTTACTCACAAAAAGTGCCTATATTTTTACTGCTTGACGCTACAGCGGTGTTGGCAACGGTGGTTCACCCCATTGATATGATTTATTGAGAGTCATAGGGGTTAGGGGTGAACTCACTTGCCGTCCCGCACAAAATCAAGCTGTTTAAGTATTAAGGGAATTTTTGTTATTTTTCCAGAGTAAATTGTTTTGAGAGATGATGAGCTAAATACTTAAACATATTGAATACAATAGGGGTTTTGTCGCTAGGAAGCCCTTGTGCATCAAGAAAATAATCCCCTTTAAAAATTAATACCCCCTCTTTTTCTTCAACTTGAGTTGCGCGTAAACCAGGAAAGTAATTTTCATGATCTTGGATTAACTGATTGGCGATCAGTAATAAATCAAATTCACTAATTGGTTGTTTATTTGATAGGTCTTGTTGCATATTGATGGTCTCTTTTTTCTTAAGGTTAAGGGGTTATTCCCTTCCTACTTGAAGCTGCAGCGGTGTTGGCTACGTTCGTTCACCCCAATCACATAGTTTGCCTATACTCATGGGGGGCGCTCACTTGCCGCTTAGCGGAAACTCTAACTGGTTTGGGCATCATGTACAGCAAAGATAAGATGGCATATTTTGTGATTAAGAGCATGGTTTATTGATCAAAGATCGCAACTCGTTTCAACACTGGTTAGTATCGCCCCGCTTATGTTCAAATACGTTGCCCCCTTGCTAGGCAAAAATGTTGTGCTATGTGGCTAGGCTTGTTGACCTCAATCACATCGGCTGTCTATGCTCATGGAGGCTCACTGACTTACCGCCTAGCTGCAATGCTAAGTGGTTTGGGGATATCGTCGATTTGTCGAGCAAACAGGCACTTTTTTAAAAAAACAAGTTGATCTTCTTGGTAAGTGGCTCGATAGTAAAAAAAGAAGCATTATTTTTAATATATCATGCGACCTAATACTCGCAGCGTGATTAAGGGCAATTGAATCAAATTATGGGTAAATCACTCGTTATCGTGGAATCGCCAGCCAAGGCCAAAACAATCAATAAATATCTTGGAAAAGATTTTATCGTTAAATCCAGTGTTGGTCATGTCCGAGATCTACCAACCGCTGGTCAAACGTCTACCACGACAAAAAAAGCGTCACCAGCAGCTAATAAATCCTTGTCCCCTGAACAAAAAGAGCGCTTAAAAAAAGAAAAAGAACGCAATGCTCTGATCAAGAAGATGGGGATAAACCCTTTTCAAAATTGGGAAGCGAACTATCAGATTTTACCTGGTAAAGAGAAAGTGGTTTCCGAATTGCAAAAGTTAGCCAAAGATGCTGATAACGTTTACCTCGCAACGGATTTGGACCGCGAAGGA
>SLFB01000346.1 GCA_007124475.1 Vibrio sp.
CTATACAGATATTTCACATATTTATGGAACCGACATCTCATTGCAAATTACCTAGATTTACTATTACTAAGATAAGGCCGAAATGCATCACTCTTGTTAAGTCAGCTTTGGTTGCATTAAACAACAATTGGTTACCTAAACAATGAGAGTGCATCATTCAGTCACAAAACAGATTTTTTGTTTGGTTATAAATCTAAATTATCTAAAGGATAATAAAAAAAAATACAAAAAACAGCTTTTTTATGTTTTTTGACCTTGAATTTACATTCAGCAGCCACATGTTAATGAGCAATACACTGATTTGATATACCCAGTGGCGGTGAGTTCTCATCTGTTGACTGGCTAACGCCCAAGGTTGCAATGCGATTAAGGGTAAGTCAGCTAAGCCAACAAGGTAGAGGCTTAACGTCTTAAGGGATTCCATTTTTGGATGGATAACGTTTGATATAATGCTATGGAGCTACAATGAGCGAAACAATAACCACCAATAAAGAAACTCGTGGATTTCAATCAGAAGTAAAACAATTACTTCACTTGATGATTCACTCCTTGTATTCAAACAAAGAAATCTTTTTAAGAGAACTTATCTCTAACGCATCAGATGCGGCAGATAAGCTGCGTTTTCAGGCTTTGTCTAATCCCGATCTTTATCAAGGTGATGCAGAGCTTAGCGTAAAACTATCGTTTGACTCAAAAGCCAATACATTAACGATTTCGGACAATGGTATCGGCATGAGTCGCGAAGATGTGATTGAGCACTTAGGCACGATTGCAAAATCTGGCACGGCGGAGTTTTTCTCTAAACTATCTCAAGACCAATCGAAAGACTCACAACTGATTGGCCAATTTGGGGTCGGTTTTTATTCCGCGTTTATTGTGGCTGATGCGGTGACCGTTCGTACTCGCGCTGCGGGTTTAAGTTCTGAACAAGCGGTTCAATGGCATTCTCAAGGTGAGGGTGAATATACCGTCGAGACAATAGAGAAGGCTACGCGCGGTACGGATATCGTGTTACACATGCGTGAAGACGGTAAAGAGTTTTTATCTGAGTGGCGTTTGCGAGAGATTATCTCCAAGTATTCTGACCATATTGGTATTCCTGTCTATATCCAAACCTCACAGCGTGATGAGGAAGGTAAAGAGACGGGTGAAACGAAATGGGAACAAATTAACAAAGCTCAAGCGTTGTGGACTCGCTCTAAATCTGACGTTAGCGATGAAGAATATCAAGAGTTTTACAAGCATGTCGCACACGATTTTGCTGATCCGTTGACTTGGAGTCATAACAAGGTAGAAGGCAAAAACGATTACACGAGTTTATTGTATATCCCAGCTAAAGCGCCGTGGGATATGTATAACCGCGATCACAAACATGGTTTAAAACTGTATGTTCAGCGCGTGTTTATTATGGATGACGCTGAGCAATTTATGCCATCTTACTTACGGTTCGTTCGTGGCTTAATTGATTCTAACGACTTACCATTGAACGTTTCTCGTGAGATTTTACAAGACAATAAAGTAACGCAATCATTACGCCAAGCTTGTACTAAGCGTGTGCTTACTATGCTTGAGCGTTTGGCTAATAACGACAGTGATAAATACCAAACCTTTTGGAAAGAGTTCGGTTTAGTCATGAAAGAAGGGCCAGCGGAAGATTTTGCTAATCGTGAAAAAGTTGCTGGATTATTACGCTTTGCATCGACTCATGAAGAGACTGAGCAACAGACCGTGAGCTTATCATCTTATATTGAGCGTATGAAAGAGGGGCAAGATGTTATCTATTATCTCACTGCCGATAGTTATTTGGCAGCGAAAAACAGCCCTCATCTAGAGCAATTTAAAGCTAAAGGCATCGAAGTTATTTTGATGTACGATCGAATTGATGAGTGGTTAATGAACTACTTAACTGAATTCGACGGGAAATCTTTCCAATCGATCACCAAAGCTGGCTTAGATTTAAGTCAATTTGAGGATGAAGCCGAGAAAGAAAAGCATAAAGAAACCGAACAAGAGTTCCAATCGGTAGTCGAGCGCATTAAAACTTACTTAGGTTCACGAGTGAAAGATGTGCGGACGACTTTCAAGTTAGCTTCTACTCCTGCTGTGGTGGTCACAGATGATGGTGAAATGGGAACGCAAATGGCTAAGCTACTTGCTGCCGCCGGTCAAGCTGCCCCTGAAGTCAAATATATCTTCGAGATCAACCCTGAGCATAACATGGTTAAGCGCATGGCTGATGAAGCCGATGAGCAAGCCTTTGGTCAATGGGTAGAGGTGTTGCTTGGTCAGGCGATGCTAGCTGAACGCGGAGCGATGGAAGATCCTACGTTGTATGTTCAAGCTGTTAATCAGTTGTTAACCCACGCTTGATAGAAATACACTGACGTTAACCAAACTCGCCGCGGTGCGAGTTTGGTTTTATTTAACGTGGCATAAAATAGCAGCTTTCACCTTTGGGATTGAAAGTGATTGGTTCTCCTCATTGTTGACGGTTCTGTGATAGAATCCGTGTTTGGTTTTCAACAATGGCTTGTGCGTTAATCGTCACCGTTTAGAAAACAACGTATTTTTACTTTATTATACCCAAGCGACTTTGACGTCGCAGTTAGGCGGCAAGTAAGTGATAAACTTGCTTGCTACCCATTTAACCCGCCGTAAACATGCTGCTGGTGAAAAGCGATGATGGCTCTTATCAACCTCATAAGCTTAGACTGGCTATGTGATTGGGGGTGGAATGCTACCAACGCAGCTGCAACCGTAAGTAATAAGGGTATATACCGAAACTTACCGACTCTCTTTAATTTAAAATGCTGTGAGCTTCGGTATAAATTATTTTTCATAGAGGATTAAACATGCGCATCATTCTTCTTGGCGCTCCAGGTGCTGGTAAAGGCACTCAAGCTCAATTCATCATGGAAAAATTTGGTATTCCACAAATTTCCACTGGTGATATGCTACGTGCTGCAATTAAAGCCGGTACTGAGCTTGGTCAAAAAGCAAAATCAGTCATTGATGCTGGTCAACTGGTTTCTGATGATATTATCTTAGGTCTGATCAAAGAGCGTATTGCTCAAGCAGATTGCGAAAAGGGATTTTTACTTGATGGTTTCCCTCGTACTATCCCACAAGCCGATGGCCTAAAAGCGATGGGAATTAATGTTGATTATGTGATTGAATTCGATGTGGCAGATGATGTGATTGTTGAGCGTATGGCTGGTCGTCGTGCACATTTACCATCAGGTCGTACTTATCACGTTGTTTACAATCCACCGAAAGTGGACGGTAAAGACGATATTACCGGCGAAGACCTTGTCGTACGTGATGATGATAAAGAAGAAACGGTTCGTGCTCGTCTTGGTGTATATCATGAGCAAACAGCGCCACTGATTGAGTATTATGGCAAAGAAGCGGCTGCAGGTAATACGCGCTATCTGAAGTTTGACGGCACCAAACAAGTTGCTGAAGTGAGCGCTGATATTGATAAAGCTCTAGCTCAATAATGTGATGATATGCCCCTGGCTCTTGGAGTACTCATACTCACTAGCTCGGCTAACACCACGTTGCATAGCCAGTCTACGCTTACAGGGTGTTTGGGTATAAACTTGTTTTTGAGATGAATCATCTTGCTTAAAGCGACCCTAGAGGTCGCTTTTTTAAACTATTTAGCCAGTGAACACGTATATAAGTTTTAATTTTTTCAACCAATTGGACTAATGAAAGCGATGCACAGACAAAAAAAAATAGGTGTACTTCTTGCCAACCTTGGCACACCGGATGAACCAACCGCGCAAGCGGTTAAGCGTTTTTTGAGCCAATTTTTGCACGATCACCGAGTGGTTGATTTGACTCGTTGGTTATGGTGCCCGCTATTACATTGGGTAATTCTACCTTTACGTTCACCACGGGTTGCCAAGTTGTATCAATCGGTTTGGATGGAAGAGGGTTCACCTTTGATGGTGTATTCCAAACGGCAGCAAGACAAACTGCAACAACAGCTCAGTGTGCCGGTTGAACTCGGCATGACCTATGGCAACCCTAGCTTATTAAGTGGTGTACAAGCATTGCAAGATCAAGGTGTTGAAAAGATCATCGTATTACCCCTTTATCCGCAATATTCTGCCACAACAACCGCGGCCGTGTTTGATGGTTTAGCAAAAGGCTTGAAATCGCAACGAGTGTTGCCAGAGCTACAATTTATCACCAGCTATCATGATCATCCATTATATATCCGCGCCTTAGCCGACAAAGTTCGAGCATCTTGGCGTGACAAAGGGCAAGGCGATTTATTGATTTGCTCTTATCATGGTATTCCTAAACGTTACGCTGATAATGGTGATATTTATCCTCAACACTGCCAACAAACCACCCGTTTACTTGCCCAAGAATTAGGTTTGAATGAGCAGCAAGTGATGATGACCTACCAATCTCAATTTGGTAAAGAAGAGTGGTTGCAGCCCTATACTGATAAAACCATGCAGGCTTTACCTTCGCAAGGGGTGAAAAAAGTCGATATTGTTTGCCCTGCTTTTGCCGTTGATTGTTTAGAAACTTTGGAAGAAATTAGCGAAGAAAATCAGCATCTTTTTCTTGAGGCAGGGGGAGAAACCTTTAACTACATAGCCTGTCTTAATGATTCTGATTTACATATTGAGATGATGGTTGATTTAATCCAAGCGCGTTATTAAATGCTTTCTTTGTGTTGAGAGCTTTACAGCTGTTATTAAAGTTAATAGATCTTAGTGAGCAGCATTGCTATGATTCCTAATAAAAATAAATATAAAAATATTGACTAGAAAACGAGGTTGGCAAGCATGATGAAAACTTGGTATTTACTGTATTGTAAACGAGGGGAGCAAGAGAGAGCTAAATCTCATCTTGAGAATCAAGAGGTTGAGTGTTTTTATCCTAAATTTGAGGTTGAAAAAATACTAAGAGGTAAGCGTAAAAAGGTGCAAGAACCTGTCTTTCCATCCTATATTTTTGTTAAGTTTGATTATCAACAAGGACCGACATTTACCGCGGTACGTTCGACCCGTGGCGTAGTGGATTTTGTTCGCTTTGGTGCTGAACCTAAGGGATTATCGGATGAACTGATTGAGACACTGCAACAAATGGATTATCTCCCAACAGATAACCATCCTGGACTACCGCTGAAAGGGCAAAAAATCGAGATAAAAAGTGGTCAGTTTGCGGGGATCAGTGCGATATATCAAGAACCGGATGGTGAAGCTCGCTCCATGATGTTGGTTAATATGATCAATCAACCCGTGAGCATCAGCTTTGATAATCAAGATTTAGATCTAAAAAACGCTGTGACCGTGTAAATAACAAACCATCAGACATAGCGGCTTACTGTGTCTGATGGTGTGAGTGATAAGTAAGTTTACGGTTTGTTATTTAACGCTTCAGCTGTGTTGGCTGAAACGCTAAATCGTTTTGCTATCCCCTTCCTACTTGCGCTTACCGACAACTACAAGTGGTTGGGGGATATATAATAAGAGGTGAAAGAATAATCAGAGCTTAATATGCCTCATTATGTACCGCTTTTACTGCCCGACCTGAAGGATCAATGCAGTTTTTGAAAGATTCATCCCACTCGATTGCCTTGGTAGATGAACACGCCACCGATGGGCCTCCTGGTACACAGCGAGCGGCTGACTCTAGCGGGAAAAGCTCTTCAAAGATCTCGCGATAGACATAGCCTTCTTTTGTGGTTGGCGTGTTGTAAGGGAAGCGAAATTTGGCGGTTGCCATTTGCTGGTCGCTCACCTTTGCTTCAGCCGTGGCTTTTAAGGTATCAATCCATTCATAGCCAACACCATCCGAAAACTGTTCTTTTTGTCGCCAAGCGATGGAGTCCGGTAAATAGTGCTCAAAGCACTCTCTTAAAATATGTTTTTCCATCTTGCCATTGCCGCACATTTTATCAGCAGGGTTAAGTCGCATGGCCACATCAATAAACTCTTTGTCTAAGAAAGGAACCCGTCCTTCAACTCCCCAAGCCGCGAGAGATTTGTTTGCTCTAGCACAATCGAATAAGTTTAAAGCGAGCAATTTGCGAACGGTTTCTTCATGGAACTCTCGGGCATTAGGCGCTTTATGAAAGTAAAGATAGCCACCAAATATTTCGTCAGCCCCTTCTCCCGATAGAACCATTTTAATTCCCATCGCCTTAATTTTTCTACCGAG
>SLFB01000251.1 GCA_007124475.1 Vibrio sp.
CAGAGCCGATCGGCATCGCGCCGATCAAACAGACGCAAACTCTGTCCCATTGAGAGCGGGACGAGATCCTTTTGTTCTGGGTATTTGCCCGGTCGCCGTTAGGCACCGGGTATTTTTATGCTCGACACACAGAGTGCTTTTCTGCACAATGCGCTACCAAGTACCTATCTTATGTTAGCAATAAAAACCATCATGGTTTTGGCCTATCATGATCCTAACCACAACCCAATAATGTGAATTCGGCTATGAAAATCTTGATCGACGAAAATATGCCTTATGCTGAGCAACTGTTTGGTCAGCTTGGCGAAGTGATTCTAAAACCGGGCCGGACGTTAACGGCTGATGATTTAATCGATATCGATGCGTTAATGATTCGTTCAGTCACTAAAGTAGATGCTGAGCTATTAACTAAAGCTAACCGATTAGCGTTTGTTGGAACGGCAACAGCAGGAATGGATCACGTAGATCAAGCCTTGTTGGCTGAACGGGGGATCTTTTTTACCGCAGCCCCAGGATGTAACAAAGTCGGCGTAGCAGAATATGTATTTAGTGTATTAATGGTATTAGCCCAGCAGCATGGTTTTTCTATTTTTGATAAAACTATCGGCATTATTGGTGCGGGGCAAGTGGGCAGCTATTTAGCCGATTGTTTGACTGGGCTGGGGATTAAGGTTCTGCTCAATGATCCTCCCAAGCAAGCGCAAGGGGATACGCGAACCTTTACGCCATTAGAGCAGCTTTTAGATCAAGCCGATGTTATCACTTTACATACGCCAATGACCCAACACGGTGAATGGCCAACGCACCATTTAATCAATGAGCGAGTGCTGACTGGTTTACGTGGCGATCAAATCTTGATTAATGCCGCGCGAGGTCCCGTGGTTGACAATGCGGCATTAAAAGCACGTTTACAACAAGGTGATGGTTTTAGCGCAGCTCTAGATGTTTTTGAATTTGAGCCGCAAGTGGATTTAGAATTGCTACCGTTATTGGCGTTTGCCACGCCTCACATCGCCGGTTACGGCCTAGAAGGTAAAGCGCGTGGTACCACCATGGTATTTAATCAATACTGTGAGTTTTTAGGGCAAGGGCGCTGGGCAAACCCATCGAGCCTGTTGCCAACGGCACCCGTGCCTGCAGTGGTTTTAGATAGGGCTTGGGATGAAGCGACTTTATTTAGTTTAACGCAGCTGATCTATGATGTGCGACGAGATGATGCTTTATTTCGTCGTCAAATACATCAATCTAATGCTTTTGATAATATGCGCAAACAGTATTGGGATAGACGTGAATACAGCGCAATTAAGCTAGTGGGCCATGCTCAGTGTCAGTTAGAGCCACTAGCGCAACTCGGATTTACAATAGAGGTTACAAATGAGCCAAGAATTTAATGTTGCTATTTTCGGTGCAACCGGTGCAGTTGGAGAAGCGATGCTGGAGGTTTTACAAGAGCGTCACTTTCCAGTCGGTGAGCTGTATTTACTCGCGAGTGAGCGCAGTGAAGGCAAAACCTATCGCTTTAACGGTAAAACCATACGAGTGCAAAATGTTGAAGAGTTTGACTGGTCATTGGCTCATATCGCTTTATTTTCCGCCGGTGGCGAGCTTTCTGCTCATTGGGCTCCTATCGCTGCTGATGCCGGAGTGATTGTTATTGATAACACCTCCCATTTTCGTTATGACTATGATGTTCCCCTGGTTATCCCAGAAGTCAATCCACAAGCCATTGCTGAGTTTCGTAATCGTAACATTATTGCTAACCCAAACTGCTCGACAATTCAAATGTTGGTGGCATTGAAACCAATATATGATGCTGTAGGTATTGAACGTATCAATGTTACTACCTATCAATCGGTATCTGGAGCAGGAAAAGCCGGTATAGATGAGTTGGCAGGGCAAACCGCTAAGTTACTCAACGGCATACCCGTTGAAAGCAAAGCATTCAGTCAGCAAATCGCTTTTAATTGTATTCCGCAAATTGATCAGTTGCTTGAAAACGGTTATACCAAGGAAGAAATGAAGATGGTATGGGAGACACAAAAAATCTTCAATGACCCATCTATCATGATGAACCCAACGTGCGTTCGAGTCCCGGTGTTTTTTGGCCATGCAGAAGCCTTGCATATCGAAACCAGTAATCCTATTGATGCTGAACAAGTGCTCAGTTTACTTGAGCAAGCGGAAGGAATCGAAGTCTTTCAAGGGCATGATTTCCCAACCCAAGTTCGTGATGCGGTAGGTAAAGATAGCGTGTTAGTGGGTCGAGTACGTAACGACGTAAGTCATCATAGTGGGATTAACCTATGGGTTGTGGCTGATAATGTCAGAAAGGGGGCGGCAACCAACGCGGTACAAATCGCAGAAGTGTTGATTCGTGATTACTATTAAATCACTTATACCTTTCCGATTTGAAGCTGCAACACCAAGTTGTTTGGGTATAGCGATATAAAAAAACCACCGTAAGGTGGTTTTTTTATTGATAATTTTTTATTTAGGTTTGTGGGCTGAAGGGTTGTTTTTACAACCACCATCGGCACATTTACCATAAAGATAAAGGCTATGATTGGTGAGCTGAACATTATAACGAGCCGCAATTTCCTTTTGACGTTGCTCAATCAGATCGTCAGAAAACTCGATAACTTCACCACAGTCAAGACACACTAAGTGATCATGATGATGCTTAGTCGAGAGTTCAAAAACAGATTTACCTCCCTCAAAATGATGGCGAGTAACAATACCTGCATCATCAAATTGATTTAATACTCGGTAAACGGTGGCTAGGCCGATCTCTTCTCCGAGATCAATCAGCTTCTTGTACAGCTCCTCAGCACTAATATGTTGGCACTCTGGCTGCTGTAATACTTCTAAAATCTTTAGCCGTGGAAGGGTTACTTTAAGACCAGCATCCTTTAGCGCTTGGTTATTGTCTGACATATACTTTCCCGTTGATGATCTGCCGTTGTGAACAGAGGTCAATGTTGTTCCACATTATAGGCCACTCGCTAAAAACAATAAACCACGAACTTCAAAGGGTTACTGTAATTGCTACAAAATCGAGTTTCATCACGGAGAAATCTGATCTGACCAGTTACAATTGTGCAACATTAACCTGCATCACTTCGCTGGCAATTTAGCGCCACAATCAGCGAAGATATCTATAGAGTCTAAGGCACGGATAGCATGAATAAAACACTTGAGAAGCTGTATAAACCCAAGATTGTGAAGTGGGCACTAAATAGTTGGCCTCCTTTTTGGGGAGCGGGAATAAAAATTGAATCTATCAGTGAGGATTTTCGGGAAGCTCGTTTACACCTAAAATTTCGTTGGTGGAATAAAAATGCTAACCGCTCCCAATACGGAGGCAGTATTTTTTCAATGACAGATCCTGTGTATTCTCTGATGTTAATGGGGATTTTAGGACGGCAATATTACGTATGGGATAAAGAAGCGAGTATTAATTTTATCAAGCCAGGTAACAGTGACCTGTATGCGGAGTTTTTGATTTCTCAAGCTCAATTGGAGTCGATATTATCAGCAACCGCCAACGGCGATAAATACTTTCCTGAGTTTATCATTCATGTCAAAGATAAAAATGGTGATGTAGTATCTGAAATTCACCGTAAATTATACGTACGCAAAAAGCCCAAATATCGGCAAACTACGGACTATGCCTCTGATAAAGCGGCGTAACCGAGTTTGCTGTTGAGCTATCCGTTGCGTTACGGTCGCTAGGGTCTGTTTATCTTTCGAGCTGATTTTTGCAGCGGTTTGTGGTTTTTTGTCGCGCTAAACTCAAATCGGCAGATAGTTCGAGCGACCGCCGTCAATGAGTTTGCTGGTGACGAGAGCGTTGGTAATGTTGACAAAGCTGTATCCAGGCTTCCGTTGTGCGAGCAAGGTAGCGTTGATTATGCCATATCACGCCTAGTGTCCAAGTGATACTAGGTGTGATCGCTTTGGTTAATAGTCCGTCGTTTTGAATTCGATGGCAGATTGGCTCAGGTAAAAAAGTTACCCCAACGCCTCCTTTCACCAAAGCGACTAAAAAATCCCACTGACTACTACGTGCCGCAACTTGTGGGCTAAAGCCACAGTTGTGACATTGTTGCTGGATATAATCACTCAGGATAAATTCTTTCGTGTAGAGATAAAATGGCTGTTCTTTGAGGGTCAACCAATCAATGTGTGTCACGCTAGACCAAGGGTGACAATTGGGTAATACGGCATAAATAGGGTAGCTGTCGAGTGTTAAGCTACTTAAATCTGATGGCTCGTTTTCAGACAGCATAGTGATGGCAACATCCAATTCCCCCTCCAACACGGCTTGCTCAATTTTTCTTCCACCATATTCGACAATAGTAATTTCTACATTAGGGTAGGCGGCTCGGTACTGACCTATGATATCGGCATAAAGGTGTCCGACCATTGGCGGGATACCCAGTCGTAACTGCCCTGTTTTTAGTTGCGTGAGATCGGTCAGTTCGGCTTGAAGTTGACTCATTTGTGCCAAAATTTCTTGTGCTCTAGTCAATACAATATGCCCGGCTTCGGTTAACCAAAAGCGGTGCCCTTGCCGATGCAGTAAAGGATGACCAATTTCTTGTTCTAAACTACGGATCATTTTACTGATGGTGGGTTGAGTAACAAACAGACGCTCTGAGGCACGAGTGAAGCTTTGTTGCTCGATTAATTCCACAAAATAGCGTAATGCCTTAATGTCCATCAGTTCTCTCTTTTTATCAGCGCGCTCTTTTTATTCCATTTTGGCATTATTTTTATAAAAAAAATTCATTTTATGAAAAATAAACCCCATTTATAATGTGACTTATTTCACAAAATGGCGAGTGGTGTCATGAAGAAAGTGAGTGCGTTATTACTAACGAGTATGCAAATTGCACTGTTAGGTTTGATCTGGCTAATGGCTGATTATTTAGTTCAACATTTCCAATTACCGCTTCCAGCGAATCTTACCGGTATGTTACTTCTGCTTATTTTGATCGTGACTAAGGTAGTGAATGTGGAATGGTTACGACAAGGGGCGGCCTGGTTATTAGCAGAAATGTTACTCTTTTTTGTTCCAGCGGTGGTAGCGGTCGTGAATTATCAACCATTGGTGAAAGAGCAAGGAGGCAAAATCATGCTCGTTTTAGTTATCAGTACGATTTTAGTCATTGCCGTAACTGCATTGGTGGTCGATCAATTATATCGCTTAGAATTAAGGCTAGCCCGGCGTAAAAGTAATAAGCTAAGGGGAGCATTGTAATGCTGCAATCAGTTTCGTTACTTGGCATAGCCTGTTTGTTGCTGACATTAGCACTGTATTATGTCTGTAAGGTGCTCTATCAGCGTAAACGTTCTATTTTCCTGATGCCTTTATTACTTGCCCCCTTGCTTTTGGTGGTCATTGTGATTGGTTTAGATATTCCTTACCCGGCCTATATGGAGGAGTCACATTGGTTACTGTGGCTATTGGGACCGGCTACGGTGGCGTTTGCGGTGCCCGTTTATGACAATCGACAATTAATTCGTCGCCATTGGTTGTCGTTATCCGTAGGGGTATTGGTTTCGGTGATTGTGGCGGTGAGTAGTACGGTTTTACTTGCTCGTTGGTTGGAGTTACCTGAGCTATTACAGCGTAGCTTAGCCATGCGTTCGATCACCACGCCTTTTGCTGTCGAGGCTACGCGTAGTATTGGTGGTGAAAGTGATTTAACCGCATTATTTGTGGTATTGACGGGCGTGATTGGAATGGCGATTGGTGAAGCGGTGTTAGCCGTATTATCAATTCGCTCTCGTTTCGGGAAAGGGGCTGGTTTAGGGGCATCGGCTCATGGCGCAGGCACCGCGAAAGCGTATCAAATGGGTAATGCCGAAGGGGTGGTATCGAGTGTAGTGATGATGATAGCAGGGATGGTGACTGTATTGATCGCGCCGTTTTTAGGTCATCTGTTGTGGTAGCCTTGTGCTCAGCTAGGCGACATAAAACCGTTCATTTTATCAACTAAGGTTCGTTTGTTGGTTGACTATCTATCCCCAAACAACTTGGAGTTGCAGGTAGGCGGTAAGTGAGTGACAAATTTGTCTGGAACAAATTTGAACAGCCGTAGGCTGGCCTGTGGTGAGAGCCACGGATGGCTCTCATACTCCCCATGAGCATAGATAGACTATGTGATTGGGGCGAACG
>SLFB01000197.1 GCA_007124475.1 Vibrio sp.
AAAAGGAACCACCTTTAAAGCCTATCTACCTGCTTTGGATCAATACGTTGAATTTACCGTAGCACACATTGCCGTTATGGGGGATTTCGCCACCTGGCGTTCAACGGATTCCTCACAAGGCTTTGATCTAAGAACTTTTGAAGTAGAAGCGCGCCCAACCCATCCCGTTGAAGGGTTACGTATGGGAATGAGCGTGGCTATTGAGTTATAATCCCATGCTTTCACAATGGAAAATCCTGCGACATGACCCTTGGTTGCTGTCTTGTTTAACATGGCTACCTTTGCTGTTGGCGTTTTTGCTATGGTGGATTTTTTCTCAGGCAATCCTCAGTCAGCTCCCTGTTGGTGTGGTGGATTTATCACACAGCCAATTCTCGCGCCAACTGACACGTAACTTAGATGCGACCTCAACCTTATCGGTAGATCGCCATTTTCAAAGTGTCACGGAAGCTAAGCAAGCGCTCATATCAAGTGATATTTATGCGTATGTTGTGATCCCTACTGAATTTGACCAGCACATTTATCGCGGTGAACAACCACAAGTGAGTGTGTTTTATAACAGCCAGTACCTTTTAGTCGGGCGGCTCATCAACTCAGCAATGCTACAAACTTTTGCTACTTTTAATGCGCAACTTGACGGCGGTAAAGCGTTAACCAAGGGCAACCAGACTCTGTTAAGTGCGATGGGGCAAGCGGTTCCCGTCAGAACTCAAGTTACCCCTTTGTTTAACAAAAACAATCACTATGCACAATTTATTGTGGCTGCAGCGGTGCCCGCCTTATGGCAAATATTTATGGTCGTCAATACCATTCTGATTTTAAGTGCCCATTATCGCACTTATGGCCTTAGCCAGTGGCTAGCTAATCGGCCAGTGATGAATTTAATCAAAACATTATCGCCATATGTCTTGCTGTTTTTACTGCAAGGGGTCGCTTTTTTAATTTGGTTTTACCAAAGTATGCAGTGGCCAATGCATGGTAATTTATTAGTGATCGTGCTTGCTCAATTAATAACCGCCATTGCTTGTGTCATCATGGGCTGCTTTTTTTATTTTCTGACTTTAGACCCTGCTAGAGCCATGAGTTTTGCTGGCGCGTTTGCAGCGCCAAGCTTTGCCTTTATGGGGGTGACTTTCCCGGCTTCAGACATGAGTAGCCTAGCTTTATTTTGGCGAAGTTTAATTCCCATTTCACATTATATTGAAGTGCAAATCAGCCAAGTGAATTATGGTTTATCTGTCAGTGAATCTTTGCAATCTCTGTTACCTATGTTGGGTTATTTACTGCCACTATTGGTTGCTGTTGCATTGATTGGTAAACACCAGCGCAAAGAGCAGGCTTTGAGAGAAGATCATGACGCTATTTAAATTATTCACCGCCGAATTAAAGGCACTGCTCAGCAATCCAGTGGTGATGCTCACTATGTTTGGCGGGGTTATCTTTTACTCATTTCTCTATCCGCTGCCTTATAGCCAGCAAACTCCACGCGATTTGCCGATCACTGTGGTTAATCTGGATAAGAGTCAAACCAGCTACCAATTAGAGCGGATGGTCGATGCAACTCCCCATGTTGCTATCGTGCAACGGGATCACTCAATAGAAGATGCTAAGCAAGCTTTTTTGTCACGACAAGTAAGCGGGATCTTAGTGATCCCTGAGCATTTTTATAAAGACTTACTGCTCGGTAAAAGCCCAACTCTCGCCTACGCTGGTGACGCTGCGTATTTTCTAGTTTACGGCACCATAGTGGAAGGCTTGGTACAAACTGGGGGAACTCTGTCGGCTAAGGCTAAAGTGGCTCGTCTGGTGGTTGATGGTGAACCGCTAAATTCAGCCATGGAACATTGGTCGGCATTTCAAACCAACTTAAAGCCCACTTTTAATCCCAGAATGGGTTATGTGGACTATGTTGTGCCTGCTGTATTTGTTTTTATCCTCCACCAAACACTGATCATGTCAGTTGGCTTAATGGGAGGCACACAAAAACAAGGCACAGGTTACTGGAGCCGAGTATCGCCAGGACGACTGATACTTATCCGCACGATGTTGTTTGTCGCGGGCTATTACCTACTCAGCCTTTATTACTTTGGCGCTAGTTTTGAAAGACTCGGTATTAGTAAGTTAGCTAGCATGTCACAGTTATTAACCCTATTGCTGCCTTTTTTACTGAGTGCTTGTTTTATTGGTATTTGGCTTGGCGCACTAGTACAGCGGCGTGAGCTGGTTACCGTTGTGGTATTAGTGAGCTCTATGCCTTTGATTTTTTCGTCCGGTTTTATCTGGCCAAGCGAAGCACTGCCAACTCCTATCATTTGGTTAGCAAACCTTTTTCCTAGTACTCCTGGTATTCAAGGGTTTTTAAGCTTAAATCAAATGGGTGCAGAGTGGTGGCAAATTGCACAGCAATGGACTCAGCTGTGGCTTCAAACTCTGATTTGGGGCATTTTAGCTTGGTGGCAGTACCGTAAAACCGGCAAAGGCAAACTCGCCCATCCTGACTAAATATAGGCTATATCACTAGGGTCAGTTGACCTTACCGCGAGAGGTCAACTGACCGTAAATGACTTGGCGTTGCTGCAAAACAAATAACGCCAAGTCATTTGCATCATAACCATCATATTGGTCGCTCATATTGGTAGTTATTGTTATCTAGCCTATCCCCAAACAGCTTGGCGTTGTAGATAGGCGGCAAGTGAGTTCGTCCCTGTAAGCATAACTAGATTCTATGATGGAGATGAACCAACATCGCCAACATCCCTGCAGCTTCAAGTAGGAAGGGGGTACATCTTCAGCCTCTTTCCATTCTGTCCCCTGCTCCTTGCTAGCAAATAAATCAAACCCTTAACCAATCTTTACGCCGGTCTCAACCATTAGCTATCGACAATCACATCAGTTTACGCTATAAGTCTAGATGTATAGACGGCTAAAGAAAGCAAGGAGGACATAGTGCCAATCAAGATCCCCGATCAGTTACCCGCAACGGATGTGTTGCGCCAAGAAAATATTTTTGTCATGACTGAATCTCGCGCTTCAACCCAAGGGATTCGGCCATTAAAAGTTTTGATTTTAAATTTAATGCCCAAAAAGATTGAAACCGAAACTCAGTTTTTACGCTTACTGTCAAATTCACCCTTACAAGTGGATATTGAATTATTAAGAATTGATGATCGCCCGAGTAAAAATACTCCAGAAGAGCACCTGAATGCGTTTTATCGCCAGTTTGATAAAGTTAGCCAGCGAAACTTCGATGGCCTAATCATTACTGGCGCACCACTCGGTTTAGTGCAATTTGAAAACGTGGTTTACTGGGATCATTTACAACGCGTAATGAACTGGGCGAAAGATCATGTCACCTCAACTTTATACATTTGTTGGGCTGCTCAAGCCGGTCTAAAGCTGCTATATGGTTTACCCAAACAAACCCGTGATGAAAAATTATCTGGTGTGTATCAACATGACATTCATCATCCTTTTCATCCTTTATTAAGGGGGTTCGACGATACTTTTTTAGCCCCGCATTCACGCTACGCCGATTTTGCACCAGACTATCTAAAAGCCAATACTGACCTCGACATTTTAGCCACCTCTTCCCAAGCAGGTGTTTATTTAGCGGCAACCAAGGATAAGCGAAATGTCTTTGTTACCGGTCACCCTGAATATGATGCATTCACCTTACACCAAGAATATATCCGCGATCGACACGAAGGCTTAAACCCTGTGATGCCTTTAAATTACTACCCTGAAAATAACCCTGAACGAGAGCCAAGAGCGAGTTGGCGCAGCCACGGACATTTACTCTTTGCTAACTGGCTCAATTACTGTGTTTATCAGCAAACACCTTACGATCTTGAACATTTTAGTGAGGATAAATTTACTAAAGATGATTAGGGTCTTTTGACGCTAGTTCCGTGAAAATGCAGCGGTGTCTGCAGTAGGACTCCGTGATGTCATCGACAACCTGTTAACATTGCTCTTATCTATAACAAGGTAACAGCGAGTGTGACCATTCATATTGTCATCCGTTAGCAAACTGAATGCTCTCTGGCGACTCAGTTTGCTAACTGACTCGCATCTTTTGTTATTACTGGTTTTACAATACGTTAAGGGTTTTATGATAGAGAAATAAGTCGTATCAATGGAAACCTTATGAACCGTATAGCGAAGGTTACGGCTGCCTTAAGCCTGCTTGTACTTAGTGGCTGCATCACAGTCACGGAAAGCCCACTTCATGACATCAAAAGCGATCCTATCGACATGGCAGAATCAAGGATTGCGTTAGGATTAGGATATTTAGAGCAAGGAGATCGAGTGCGTGCTCGTCTCAACTTGCAAAGAGCCATGCAACATGCACCCCATTATTATCGCTCACAATTATCCATGGCACATTATTTTGAAACCGTTGGTGAAGATCCATCAGCGCGTCAATTATATCAAACCGCCCTCAGAGAACATCCGCGCAATGGTAATGTGCTGAATAACTACGGTACATTTTTATGTAAGCAAGGGGAGTACGGGCAAGCAGAGCAGTTGTTTTTACGCGCCATTGAGCAACCTTATTACTATTTAATTGCTGCGAGTTACGAAAATGCTGGCCTTTGTGCGCTAAAGTCCGGCGAGACAGAAACAGCACAGTATTACCTACAACGGGCTTTAGATCACGATCCAAACCGTAGTCGCTCCTTACTGCAACTGGCCAAAATAGAAATGGATAACCGAGAGTTTGCTTCAGCCCAAATGAGATTAACACAATTCAAGCAGCGGTATGGTGAGCAAAAAGCAGGCAAGGAGTTACAAATTGAGTTAGAAAAACGCATGCAGCAACTCGAGCAGCCAGAAGGCGAGTCATGATTATTATTGGCTACAGGTTATGTGATCGAGGGTGAGCAAACCTAGCCACCCCTTTTCAGTTACAACTAGGAAAGGGATATCATGGTTCTGGTCGTCAAACATTACCGACGGTTACCTTTTGCCGATATTTTTAGGCCGGCCATCTCTACCGCCTTTACGTTCACGAAAGTTAGTACGGCGCTGTTTTTTAATCGCTTTTGCGCGTTCTACTTTCTTATATTCTCGATAAGCAATACGCACAAATTTCACCAACCCTGCTAGCAGCAACAACCCAAAAACGGTCATAAATGGAACACACAGCCAATCTGGCTGACACGGCATATAAAAGTCGATCTCCATTACTGGCCTCCTTAGGTGTATTCGCTACTCATACCTCTTGTGTATTTATCGGCAGTTCAGCTCGTGACTTAAATATCAAAGCGACTTCGCTTTTATTATACCTCGAAATAAACGGATAATGGCCGTTTTTCCCTCAACTTAGCCTCGTTGAGATCTCAATTCTAACATGATCATAAAGAGTCGAGCATCCAGCTCTAAACGATGATAATCAGGCTCCATATGACAGCACAGCTGATAAAAAGCTTTATTGTGTTCTTTTTCACGCAAGTGTGCCAACTCATGCACAACCAACATGCGTAATAAAGGCTCTGGCGCTTGCTTGAAGACACTGGCAATACGTATTTCATGTTTCGCTTTTAATTTATTGCCATGTACTCTGGATACATAGCTGTGTAAGCCAAGCGCATTATTTATCAAATGGATTTTACCGTCATACACAACTTTGCTTAGCGGTGAGGTCTTCTTCATATATTGATTTTTAATCGCCACCGTATAGTCAAATAATGCTTTCTCACTCTGAATCGCGTGCTTTTGCGGATAACGCTGTTCAAACCAAGTAATCAGCTTATCGTCGATGATCAATCGTTCAACCTGCTCTTTGATTGAGCTTGGATAACCTTGAATATAACTAAGCAATGGATGCATAAACAGAATATGTGGACTCATTATTGGGCTCGGCAGTGTAGCGTAAATCATGTCCGAAGTAATCATGATTGCTCTCCAGCGTTAGCAAGGCTAGAATCCGCGCTTTAAATTGTGGAAAGTTGAAACATGAAACGAGTTGTCCTATACGTACAAGACAAATGCCCACATTGTAAAGATGCCATGCGGTATTTAGACAGCAAAGGGATTCAATATCGACTATGTAACGCCAAAATGGCTCGAGGCCGCAAAGAATTGGATGCGATTGGAGCAAGAAGTTTACCAGTGCTGAAAATTCGCGATCAGCGACTGATTGGCTGGAACGTAAAAAACTTTGAGCGTCTGTATAAGCAAACTGAATGAGTGGATTATTGGTTTTTACTAATCAAAACTGTATCAGACTTGGCTAACTCAAACATACTGTTTAACAAATTCGATAAAGGTGCGATCGGCGTTAGACAAATAGCCTTCTTTGCGCCAAGCAAGTGCTAAATCAATTTGTACTGGCGGAGAAAATGGAATGGCTTTGACTTCTGGTTCATTATCTGTCACCAGTTGTAATAAAGTCGTAATGGCGTACTCTTGCTTTACTATCGCCAGAATCATAGGTAACAAATTGGTTTCAAAAGAAATTTCTGCTTGGCAATTCTGTTTTTTACAAACATTATCAATAAATTCACGATGAAAATACCCAGTCTTAAACATCACTAAAGGGTGTTCGAAAAACTGTTTGAAATTTATCTGTGTGTGATGAGCAAGCTCATGCTGTTGTCCAACCACAGCCACCATGGGAGAAGACAGTAAAGGATCGGTTGCTAAGTCCTCTGGGACATCTTGATTTAATATTACGCCAATATCTAGCTCACCAGCCAACAGCATTTTGCGGATCGATTGAGTTCCAGCATCAATCACTGTCATTTTTAAATCTGGAAATTGAGTTTTAAAAGCCATGATGATCGGTGGAAAGAAATAACTCCCCATCATACTTGGCGCACCCAGCCTTACCTCACCTTTTACTAAGCCTTTTAACTCATCCATTGCCAGTTGGGCATCATCTATTTGCTGTAAGATCCGCCGTGCATGTTCCAGCAAGACATCACCTTCATGAGTTAAGGAGACTTTGCGATCGCCACGTTTAAATAAGGTGACCCCCAGTTGTTGCTCCAGTTTTTTAATCGCAATACTTAATGCTGGTTGAGCAATATGCACTTGCTGAGCTGCGTGGGTAAAGCTCCCTTTGTCAGCTACTGCGACAAAATACTTTAATTGACGACTGTCCATTTATTTAACCGCCCAGAGATTAATTAACTCAATACCCATAATACTTATAATATATTTTATTAATCCGATTAACGCTGCTAGCTTAAGGATATTGAGTCCAAACTTGTGATCGAGAATTGATGTCCATGATCGAATACCATAGCCCAGCTTACCGTCGTGTGACATTCGCCCTCGCCTTGGGCTCTTTTTTGGTTTTTTGTAACTTGTATCTTTTCCAGCCAATGCTGCCGTATCTTGCGCAACATTTTACCGTTTCAGAAACACGTATTAACTGGTTGTTTGCAGCCTCTACTCTCGCCTTATCGGTTAGCTTAGTACCTTGGGCAATCAGCTCAGAGATGTTTGGCCGCCGTATGGTCATGTTGCTGGGCTTATTCACTCTACCTGGGCTGGGTCTACTCAGTTTAGTCAGTGATCAATTATTAATATTGATCTTAACCCGAGCCCTAGTAGGTATAGCATTAGCGGCCTTTGCTTCCGTCGCGGTTGCTTATATGGTCGAAGAGCTATCGCCGCAAGCTTTCAGCAAAGCCATCGGTGGTTATATTGCCGCCAACTCTTTAGGTGGCATCATTGGCCGTCTTACTGGGGGGTTATTAACTGATGCTTTGGGTTGGCAAATGGCGGTTATCACTATGTCGTTATTTACTCTCTGTGGCGCGATCGTTGTCTGGTTTTGTTTACCTGCGCAACAACATTTCACCCCGCAACGGGGAGGGTTCTTACAACACAACCTGTCACTGATCAATCACTTAAGACAACGCAACTTGTGGTTAGCGATGTTGATTGGAGGCGTCAACTTTGCGCTGTTTGTTAATCTTTATTCTGTGATGGGATTTCGATTAGTGGCTGAGCCTTACTCTGTCCCCGTTGGTATCGCTTCCTTGATCTTCCTTTGCTATCTCGCGGGTACGATTAGCTCTAAATTAACTCATCACTGGACGGTTCATTATCATCCTGTAAGCGGTATGTTGATCGGTGGCTTAATCAGTCTTAGCGGTATGTGGTTAGCAGCGATAGAATCACTCTGGTTTATGATACTCGGCCTATTACTGATCAGCTTTGGCGCTTTTTTCACTCATACCCTAGCCTACGCATGGGTTAGCCAAAAAGCACGACACGCCAAAGCCTCCGCCACTGCGCTGTATTTAGTTCATTATTATATCGGCGGGAGTTTAGGTGGTTTTTATCTACTCTATTGTTGGCAGCATGGCGGCTGGCCTAGGGTGACACTCGGTGGTTCAGTCTGCTTTTTGCTCTTATTTATACTCTGCTGGCAACTTTATCCAAAACAAGAAAAAGTGGCCATAAAAAGTAAATAATCGATATACTCACTTACCTGTTCTAGAGTCTGTTGAGCTTTTGCGATGAAATGTCTAAATGTCGCTCAAAAAGTCAATTGGCTCTCTACCCAAACAACTTGGCGTTGCCAGTAGGCAGCAAATAAGCTCATGCGTATAAGCAAACTATGCGATTGAAGTAAATGAACGTAGCCAACACCGCTACAGCGTCAAGTAGAAAGGGTTATACTTCAGTAATGACTCTTAATTAATACAGTGAATAAGAATGCCTGCAGACCGTACTGAAAATATCGCCAAGCAAGTGAATGACTGGCTCGACCAGGTTGTGATTGGATTAAATCTATGCCCTTTCGCTGCCAAGCCACAACGAAATCAACAAATTAAAATTTTTGTCTCTTCTGCTCAACGTGAAGAGGATCTTCTACAAGATATTCTCGACCAATTACTAGAACTTGATACCACATCACCACAAGCGTTAGAAACAACCCTTGTGGTCGTGCCTGATATGCTGGATGATTTTGTCGACTACAACTTTTTTATCGACTGGGTTGAAGCTCTGATCCGTCAGCAAGACTGGGAGGGGGTTTTCCAAGTTGCCACCTTTCATCCGCACTATTATTTTGCAGGTACCGATCCTGAAGATGATGAAAATCTCACGAATCGTTCTCCTTATCCGATCTTTCATTTGATCCGTGAAGAAAGTATGGAAAAAGTGCTGAAACACTATCCGCATCCTGAGGCTATCCCAGACAATAATATCGAGCGAGTCAGTCAGCTTACTACCCAGCAGCGTCGACAGCTATTTCCTTACTTATTTAAGTAGTCATGGAAGATTTATCCATCCCCTACAACAAGCGTTTGGGTATATCATCCGTAATGGTAAGTAAATCTTAATGGGCTTTATGGCGTGAAAATGCTAACCTTGTCTTATCATTGTTAGTGAGAAAATAAAATGAGCAAATTAACCGCAGATATTCAAGCGAACCTCGATCTTTTCATCCAAGAGTCTCAGGAAACAAAGCTGGTTTGGGGCTTACGCAACGAAGAAGGATGGCTTGCTTGCGATTCAACTGAATTTGAAGACAGTGAAGTGATGCCTTTTTGGTCATCAAAAGAAGATGCTCAATTGCATAATGTCGAAGAATGGTCTGATTTTGAAGTACTAGAAATCCCTCTGGATATCTTTGTTGAAGATTGGTTAATTACCTTAGCCGAAGATGGGGTATTAATTGGGCCGAACTGGAATGCTAATTTAGAAGGCAAAGAAATTGAGCCGGCTGAAATGGCTAAGTTATACCTGTAATCTTATCGTTACTTAAGGCGCAAAGTGCGCCTTTTGTTATTAACAACACCGACATCTACTACTTTTCCACTCGATTTGCAGACACTGCCCCTTGTACAATAGCGTCACTTACGCAATGATTTGAAGCGTAAGTATATTCTGCAAATCCCATCAATTTATTACGGATCTAACCATGCATTTATCTAAACTAACCGACGAGATCTTTCAACATCTGTATCGCGATATTAGTGAGTTTCGTCATACCTTTGATCTCCCTGTTGCTGCCCCTGACAGTTTAGATCAAGCCGCTGACACCCTTCATACTTCGCTTATTATTGAAGAGTTAACAGAATTAGCTGAAGCCGACTGCCTGGTTGAACAAGCCGATGCGATTGTTGATAGTATTTATGTTTTAATGGGCCGCTTAGTACAT
Source organism: Vibrio sp. (assembly GCA_007124475.1). GTDB lineage: Bacteria > Pseudomonadota > Gammaproteobacteria > Enterobacterales > Vibrionaceae > Vibrio. The sequence continues at coordinate 10,127 of SLFB01000197.1, forward strand.
CTTGGTCATCAGCAGATCAGTGATAATCTGGCGATTAACTATTTGATTGATTTACTGCTCAACGTGGCTGTCAACCGAGGGATCAATTTTCTTCCTTGCTGGGATGAAGTTCACGCGTCAAACATGAGTAAAGTCTGTCGTAATGAGCAAGAATTTAACGATACTGTTGATTTTTATGCCAAACAAAACATTCAGTTATTGGCTGTACAAAAAGGTGATTACATCATTGCCAAATGCGCCCATGATGTCGTGATGGAAGGTAAAACCATTCGCCAAGGTAAAGTACTAAAATCGGTTTACTATCGTCCAGCAGATTTATCAAGCTTGGTAAGCTCAGCAAAATAGAAAGCTATCCCCAGCTATTTGAAGTTGTAGCTAGGCAGCGTTCAAGTTTATCCCGATAAATACAGACAGGCTGTATAACTGGAGTGCAAGAACCTAGGGTCTGTTGACCTTTCGAGCTGATTTTTGCAGCAGTTTGTGGCTTCTTTATACAAGGCAGAGGCTTTGAAATGTAGTGACTCTACCTGAGAAGCCGATTACGCCGTAGAAAGGAGCCACAAACGCTGCAACTTTGAATCGCCCAAAGATACATTATTAAACTAGGGGCTGTGACCTTTGCGGTTTGATGATACAAGCAAACTATTAATTTATGCTAGCCTCTGCGATCAACCATAAACGTGGCTTCTCCTGTCGCGACTAAGGTCTCTCCCACTGTGACATCCGTTCGAGCTTTTACGCGACGTTTTTGCTGATCAATATCAGTAATGGTTAGTGTTGCCTTAACGGTGTCACCGATATAAACAGGTGCTTTAAATTTCATGCTTTGGTCAATATAAATGCACCCTGGCCCTGGTAAACGAGTACCTGCTACGGTAGAAATCAAGGCAGCACTTAGCATCCCGTGTACAATCCGCTTTTTGAACATCGTTGTCTGCGCGTATTCTTCATTAATATGCACAGGATTGTTGTCCCCTGAAATCCCTGCAAACAGATAAACATCTGATTCAGATATCGTTTTGGCATAGCTGTCACTCATACCAATTTCCAGATCTTCTAAGTAGTAGCCGTGAATATCTTGCATTATTTATCTCCATCCTTAGCTTATCATTCAGATTTAGCGTGTTCGTTTGTGCAACGTAATTGATTACTGAATCCAACAAGTTGAAATAGTCGCTTGGCGGCCAATAAGCTCATCAACAATCTCCAAACAACTTGACGTCACAGGTCGGTAATAAGTGAGTTCACCTCCATGAGCATACACAGTCACTACAAACCCGAATAATTATCGTAACCTATAGATAACAAATCAAAAACATCCAATGCTCGTTAATATGCACAAGATCGTATAAATAATTAGCGGCTCCACACGACCATTTGAAGTCGCTCTATCCTTAAACTCAATCTTGATACACAAAACGGCCAACTCTTGATGAGTTGGCCGCTTGTAATATCGACTTAATGTGAGTTCTAGGCTCAAACTACTTGGCGCTATAGCAAGCGTGTTTGAAGCCTAATTGCTGCTAACTGGTTAGCGTTGCCTGAACATTATTTTGCTTTAAGTCTTTAGCCAGCAATAAATACATGGCAGGTACAACAAACAAAGTAAAGAAGGTACCAATCGTCATACCACTAGCGATTACTAGGCCCATCGCATATCGAGCACCAGCACCAGCGCCTGAACCAATCAACAATGGAATCATTGCCAATACGGTCGCTGCAGTAGTCATAAGAATGGGGCGTAAACGAATCGCTGTCGCTTCTTCAATGGCATCGCGTTTACTCCGACCTTCTAATTGCAGTTGGTTAGCAAACTCAACAATCAAAATACCATGTTTCGCTATCAACCCCACTAAGGTTAATAAGCCAACTTGAGTATAAATATTGATGCTAGTGAAACCTAAACTGGTAAAGATCAACGCACCGCAAACACTCATAGGCACCGTCACCATAATGATGATCGCATTTTTAAATGACTCAAACTGAGCAGCGAGAATCAAGAAGATAACAATCAATGCAAAAAAGAAAGTAACTACTAATTGCTGGCCTTCACTCTTATACTGACGCGACTGTCCCGAATAATCGACACTAAAGCCAGCAGGCATAACTTCTGCTGCAATATTATCGAGCACTGCTAACGCTTCACCTAAAGGGACACCTGGACGTGGAACACCTGAAATTTTCACCGCATTAAGCTGCTGGAAACCGCGCAACGCTTGTGGCTGCACCGATTCTTTCAATGTCACTAAAGCCGATAAAGGCACAAGATCACCTTGCTTATTACGAGTGTAATAGTTCACCAATTGCTCTGGATTTAATCGCTCAGTTCTTTCGATTTGTGGGATCACTCGATATGAGCGATTGTCCAAAGCAAAACGTCCTGTTTCAGCACCGGATAATAAGCTACCTAGATCAGCGGCAATTTGCTGCATAGATACGCCCATTAAGGCCGCCTTTTCACGGTCCACTTCAACCGTTTGTCGTGGTCGATTAATTTTCAAATCACTATCAACGAAGATAAAGCGTCCACTGGCCATGGCTCGACCTAGGATTTCTTGCACGACTTCCTGTAATGCTTCAAATGGTTGAGTTGAACCAACGATAAATTCCACTGGCGTACCGCCACCTGGTGAGGGAAGAGACGGAGGAACTAAAGCAAAACTGTTTAACGCTGGCTGCTGAGCAAGAAACGGTTGAATATCATGCGCAAGAACGTCTTGTGTGAGTCGATCACGACGCTCCCATGGCGCTAGTACGATACCAGCAATCGCTTTATTGGTTCCACCTAATCCATTGATAATAAATACATTCTCAATATCTTCCACATCATCGACTAAATGGTCGAGCTCGCGGGTATTTTGCGTTAGCGCATCTAGAGTATGGTAACTATCACTTTCTAAGATAGAAAACACAAAACCTTGATCTTCTGGTGGCTCAAGCTCCGAAGGACTAGTGACGAACAAGAAATAACATGACACTAATACTATGACACCGAAAGTTAACACCACACTCTTACTGTCAAGTAAACTGTGTAGAGTACGTTGATAGGCGTGATGCAGCTTATCGAACTGTTTATCCAGCCACTTTTCCAGTGATTTTTCTTTTTGTGTTTCTTTATTATTCGGTTTAAGAATAAAAGCACACATCACTGGTGACAATGTCAGCGCCACGACACCAGAAAGAATAACCGAAGCGGCTAAGGTGAAAGCAAATTCAACAAACAATACCCCGGTTAACCCGCCAACAAAACCTATCGGTAAGAATACCGCCACTAATGTGGTCGACATAGTAATGATCGGCCAAGCTAGCTCGCGTGCGCCTTGAATAGCGGCTTCGGTTCGACTCTTGCCCTCTTCAATATGACGATGGATATTTTCCAGCATGATAATGGCATCATCAACCACCACACCAATCGCTAATACCATTGCTAATAGGGTCAATAAGTTTATCGAAAAACCTAATAACCACATTAAGAAGAATGTACCAATTAAAGAAACAGGAATCGAAATCGCTGGGATAACAACCGAACGAAATGAGCCAAGGAAAGCGTAAATAACGAAAACAACGATCACTAAGGCCAAAATAATTGACATCACGACTTCATCAATCGCGTTTTCAATATACTCCGTGGAATCATAAGCAATGTAAGCTGATAGGCCTTGTGGTAACTGTGGGATAACATCGGCATCCCATACATCGCGCACACTGGCAATCACATCTAGCGCGTTAGCATCTGGTGACACTTCAATACCAATGAAAGTGGCAGCTAAACCATTAAAACTGACTGAACTTTCATAGTTTTCAGCGCCTAGTTCAATCTCAGCCACATCGGAGAGACGAACGACGCTCTGACCATCACTACTGATAACTAGCTGCTTAAAACCCTCAACATCGTTTAAATCGGTGGCCGCGGTTAAATCTATTGCGACCATCTGACCTTTTGTGCGTCCCAATGCCGCTAGCACATTATTACTGCGTAAGGCCATTGCAACGTCACTACCGGTTAAACCGTAGGCCGCCATTTTAACCGAATCAAGCCAAACTCGCATTGCGAAGGTGCGTGCACCGAGGATCTCTGCCCGCTGAACACCAGGAATCGTCGATAGCTGAGGTTCAACCACTCGCACTAGATAATCGGTTATCTGGTTATCCCCTAATACTTCCGAGTAAAAGGCCAAATACATCGCCGCGACACTTTCACCGACTTTTAAAGTCACCACCGGCTCACGGGCATTCTCAGGTAACTCAGAACGCACTTTATTCACTTGCGCGGCAATTTGGGTCAAAGCTTGGTTCGGATCGTAGCCAAGACGTAGGTAGGCTTCGATGGTACTGTTACCGGCAACCGACGTGGATACTAAGTAGTCAATCCCTTCGGCTGCTGCTATCTCCCGCTCTAATGGTGTGGTGATAAAACCTTGTATCAAATCCGCATCTGCACCAACATAAGTGGTGCTAACGCTGATCACCGCATTTTGAATTTCAGGAAACTGACGCACATTCATATCCATAATGGCTCGCAAGCCAAGCAAGATAATGAATAAGCTCACCACCGATGCTAAGATCGGTTTTCTAATAAATACATCAGTAAAACGCATGCCAACTCCTACTGATTAATCGGTGACGGATTGATGTCCGCACTAGGTTGCAAGCGTGGATTATCACTGATGATGATCTGAGAACCATTACGCAGTTTTAATAAACCAGAAGTCACAATACGCTCGCCAACCGCTAAACCTTGCTCCACTGTGATGAGATCACCACGACGTTCACCCGTTTGTACAAAACGCTGTTGAACTATCTGCTTGCCATCTTGCTCCTCAATCACAAACACGGAGTTACCATACGGGTTGAATTGAATCGCGGTTTGAGGAATTAAGCTGACACTACGTGGCTCACCGGTATTTAATTGTACTCGCGCAAACATACCGGGACGCAAAGCAAGATCTTGGTTATCTAGGGTGGCTTGTACCTCAATACTGCGGCTCGCTTCACGCACAGAAGGAGCGATCGCGGTAATTTTGCCAATGAACTCTCGCTGAGGCACAGAATCAACGCTCACTTGAACATGCCCACCTAGACGAATGGTCGGCAAATGCTGTTCAGGCAAAGTAAAGTTCAGGTAAATAGGGGCGAAAGACTGCAATGAGACTACCGTGGTTCCCGGAGATAATAATTGACCCAAACTCACTTGGCGCAAGCCCGCCACACCATCAAAAGGGGCTCGGATAGTCTTTTGAGCAATACGGGCTAATTGACTTTCAACCGCTGCCGCCGCTTGTTTGGCTTCACTTTCACCACGACGCAGCTCAGATTCAGAAATATTTTTCTCACGGAACAAACGCTGGTAACGGCTCAGTTCAAGCTTGGCTAACTCTTCAACCGCCTGCAGTCTTTTCAACTCAGCGCGATCAACCCCATCATCCAAAGTAACCAGTAAAGTCCCTTGCTTGATATCGGTACCGTTTTCAAAATGAATACCGGTGATAATGCCACTGGCTTCGGTCGTTAATTCGGTGCTGTTAATGGCGTTGAAACTACCAATAGCACTAACAAATGGTTGCCATTCATCCGTCGTCACTTTAGTTGCGGTGACAGTAACAGGTGGAATCGGCATATTATCGAAAAATTGATTCATAAAATGATTGCCGATTGCTTTGTAGCCGAAAATGCCACCAAAAATTAGCGTACTGACGGTTAACATCAGGATCATGCGTTTTAACATGAAAACTCCTTGCTGGTTGATCCTAAAAAATTAGAAAAGAATTAACGAAAAGCGGGATGCTTTTCGAGTTCAGATGTTAATGAGGTCACTTTTTGCAAAATAGCCTCATCTTTGAGAGACAACAAAGGCTGCCACTCCATACCATTGAGTAACATAGTGATGTTACGGTAAAGCTGCATCGAGTTGGGAGAAACCTCAAGTGCTTCCAACAAGCCTTCTGCATTCACTAACGCATGATGCCCTTGACATTGGGCCCAAGGGGCTAGAGAAAGGTCCATCGCCTGATAGCCGTAGTCAGGTAAATCTCCTTGTGCTAGTGCATCTTGAGTTATTTTACTGACGATACCGCCAATTGGTTTACAACTCTGAAAAATTTTCTGTTTGTATGTTATCGACACGTTTTCCCAGACCGCCTGAGTGAACACATACTGCTCTAACTTGATATGCTGCGGATAACGCTGTTGAAACCATCGATCGGCAATGGCTAATGCTAACATCTTATCTCGACCGCACACCTCAAGAGCGGCGACGCACTCAAAACGCTCCGTTCTATCAGCGGATCGCAAACCAACAATTGCTGCTAATAAATCTTCTCGACTAGCGAAATGTTGATATAAGGTCCCAGTTGCGTACTGACATCTTTTCGCTAGCTTGGCCATGTGCAAATTCAAGAATCCATCTTGTTCAATCATTTCGCATGCCGTCAATAAGAACAATTGCTCTCTTTCTTGCCGTTCACGAAGTTTTCTTTCTGATGTCGTCATAATTTAACCAAACTTGAATCGTCAGCGAATTATGAACGTGATTCAAAAATTGATCAACAATCAATTGTGAATCAATTAAGACATGATGTTTCAACCTGTAAATAATTAGGCATCCAAAAGGTTACCGTTCGTGATTTACTATGATAAAGATAACGTTCGGTGCTGTAAGCAAATCATTAAAGACAATAACCGCGCTGAAAGTTGAGCGACAAGTAAACCAGGCAGGAGAAGTCTGTATATAGTCAACCCACTTGACGTTACCGACAGGTGGTCAGTGAGTTCATCCCCATGGGCATAATAAACAGATTATTGTTTGGGGTACTCGAATTGAGTCAACACCCCTGCCGCGTCAAGCAGCAAGGGGATAGGAAAGAAGAAAAGCACTTCAAGTTTAGGGGCTAGTAAGCAAAAGCCCCCTATATGTAGATTAGCAGTCAGAGCAGAGATATCGTCTTAGTGATGCTCTTCATTCAATAGATCGTCCTTAGCTGCAGCTAAATATTGAGCCATCGACCAATAAGTTAAAAAGGTTGCTACATACAAGGCAATAAAACCAAGCCATACCATCCATTGGTCATGACGCCAAATCAGGATCCATAAAGCAAACATTTGACTCACCGTTTTAACTTTACCAATCCAAGAAACGGCAACACTAGCGCGCTTGCCTATTTCAGCCATCCATTCTCTCAATGCTGAAATGATAATTTCTCGGCCAATCATGGTCACCGCTGGGATAGTAATCCAAATCGTATGATAGTATTCCGTAATCAAAATCAAAGCCGTCGCCACCAACACTTTATCTGCGACCGGGTCAATAAACGCACCAAAACGCGATGTTTGACCAAGCTTTCTCGCTAACATACCATCTAGCCAATCCGTGAATCCGGCTACGAAAAAAATCATCGCGGCGGCAAACGGGGACCAGCTGTAAGGTAAATAAAACACAATAATAAAGATAGGAATGAGAAAAAGTCGTAATAGCGACAAGATGTTAGGTATATTTAGACGCATAATAATAAGCTCTGATCAATGGCGCGTTAATGGTGCTGCATTTTGACTACGGTTTCAATGCTTGATAAATAATTTCTGCTAAAGAATGACTAATACCAGGTACCTTGGCGATTTCTTCAACACTTGCTCGTTTAATTTCTTGCAACCCTCCCATGTATTTGAGTAAAGCTTGACGACGTTTAGGCCCAACGCCTTCAATGCCCTCTAGGGTACTTGTTTTACGAGTTTTTCCTCGTTTGGCCCGATGACCACTGATCGCATGGTTATGGCTCTCATCACGAATATGCTGGATAAGATGTAAAGCTGGAGCATCACTTGGTAGATGAAACTCTTGACCAGAGGTTGTCATTAACGTTTCTAGTCCAGGTTTACGAGTCACACCTTTCGCGATCCCAATCAACTGTGGTCGTTTCGGCCAATCTTGCCAACAATGGCTAATTATTTGTAAAGCGCGATTAAGCTGCCCTTTACCGCCATCAATAAAAATCACATCTGGGATCTTATCAACGTCCAACTGTTTGCTATAACGACGCTCTAGCGCTTGTCCCATTGCAGCGTAATCGTCTCCGCCAGTAATGCCGCTGATATTGTAACGACGATATTCCGATTTAATCGGGCCATCTTGATTAAACACCACACAAGATGCGATAGTGCTTTCTCCCATGGTATGAGAAATATCGAAACACTCCATACGACTGATAGCATCCATCTTAAGCGCGCCCTGTAGCGCTTGCACCCGCTGTTGAATCGTCATTTTATGATTCAATTTACTGGTCATTGCACTCAAGGCATTCGTATTAGCCAGTTTCAAATAGCGGCCACGTGTTCCAGTGGGGTTAACATGAAATTGCACACTGCGCCCAGCTAACTCAGTCAATGCCTGCTCTAAAGGCTGAGTATCAACCAATAAATCTGCCGCCAATAGAATACGAGTCGGAATAACTCGACCATCCGTATGATTGAGATAATATTGACTGAGAAAGCTATCAAATACCTCTGCGGCAACAGTGTTGACCGGTATTTTAGAAAAAAAACTGCGACTCCCCAGTATCTTGCCTTGGCGAATCATTAAAATATGGATGCAGGCTACGCCTTTTTCCTGAGCAAAACCCAGTACATCTAAATCATCGAGTGTATCTTCTGTGACGTATTGCTGCTCTTGTACACGGCGAATCGCCTGGATCTGATCTCGAAATTTAGCCGCATCTTCAAAGCGTAGTGCTTGGCTTGCTTGCTCCATTTTGGCGATCAGTACTTCCAGTACTTGTTTGTCTTTACCTTGTAAAAATAACCGCACATAGTTAACCAGTTCCGCATAATCTTGATCACTGATCAAGTTGTTGACACATGGTGCTGCACAACGGCCTATTTGGTACATCAAACAAGGTCGAGTCCGATTACTGTATACCGTATCTTCACACTGACGAACTGGGAATATTTTTTGGATAAGATGCAAAGCTTCACGCACCGCGCCTGAATCAGGGTAAGGGCCAAAATACTCCCCTTTACGTTTTTTGGTACCACGATGAGAAGACAAGCGAGGATGTCGATGAGCACTGATAAAGATATAGGGGTAGGACTTATCATCACGCAGTAATACATTGTATTTAGGTAAGTACTGTTTGATGTAATTGTGTTCGAGGATCAAAGCTTCAGTTTCGGTATGAGTAACCGTGACATCTATTTTATTAATGTGACTCACTAAAGCACGAGTTTTTTCACTATCGAGATTAGTACGAAAATAACTCGCTAAACGTTTTTTAAGATCTTTCGCTTTTCCGACATAAATGACGTCAGCCTCGGCGTTATACATACGATAAACGCCGGGCTGATGAGTCACATTAGCCAAAAAAGAACGTGCATCAAAACCAGACACTAAAGCTTCTCTGTATCAAGCATCCCGTGACGAATGGCTAAATGGGTTAACTCAACATCGCCACTAATATTCAACTTAGCAAACAGACGATAGCGATAGCTATTAACTGTTTTGGGACTAAGACTCAGTTGTTCTGATATATCAGTCACTTTTTGCCCTTGAGTTATCATCATCATGATCTGTAATTCACGCTCTGACAACTCAGCAAAAGGATTGTCAGCAGCAGGTGAAAACTGGCTCAAAGCCATTTGCTGAGCAATATCTGGTGAAATATACCGTTGGCCACTATTAACA
>SLFB01000261.1 GCA_007124475.1 Vibrio sp.
AGGTAAAATGGTCGTCAATGAGTTAATGGCACGTACCGAGATTGATCCCAAGTTAATTGAACAATTGGTATTTGGCCAAGTGGTACAAATGCCCGAAGCGCCTAATATTGCCCGTGAAATCGTTTTAGGTACTGGGATGAGCATTCAAACCGATGCCTACAGTGTGACTCGTGCCTGCGCGACAAGTTTTCAATCCGCAGTCAACGTAGCCGAGAGCATTATGGCTGGTACCATAGATATTGGTATTGCTGGTGGTGCTGACTCTTCTTCTGTGTTGCCTATTGGCGTTTCAAAAAAACTGGCTGCTAACTTGTTAGCCCTCAGTAAAACCAAAACCCTTAGCCAAAAGTTTAATGTTTTAAAATCCTTATCGGTTAAAGATTTGATGCCTGTTCCACCCGCGGTGGCCGAATATTCCACTGGCTTGTCGATGGGGCAAACGGCGGAGCAAATGGCAAAATCCCATGGTATCACTCGTGCTGAACAAGATGCATTAGCGCACCGCTCGCATAGCTTAGCAGCCCAAGCTTGGAATGAAGGTAAAATTGCTGGTGAAGTGATGACCGCCTTTCCTGAACCTTATAAGAAGTGGCTCGATAAAGACAACAATGTGCGTTTTGATTCCACTTTGGAAGGGTACGCTAAGCTACGTCCGGCTTTTGACCGTCAATACGGCAGCGTTACCGCGGCCAATAGTACTCCATTAACGGATGGCGCAGCGGCCATTTTATTAATGCGAGAAGGGCGTGCGAAAGAGTTAGGTTTAGAGGTTCTGGGTTATATTCGTTCTTATGCTTTCTCCGCGATTGGTGTTGAGAAAGACATGCTGATGGGGCCTTCGTTCGCAACGCCTTTAGCACTGGAAAGAGCCGGTATTGAACTTAAAGATTTAACACTCATTGATATGCATGAAGCTTTTGCGGCTCAAACCTTAGCCAACGTGAAGATGTTTGCGAGTGATAGTTTTGCTCAAAAATACCTAGGCCGTAGCAAAGCAATCGGTGAAATTGATATGGATAAATTTAACGTGCTAGGTGGCTCAATTGCTTATGGTCACCCTTTTGCAGCCACTGGGGCGCGAATGATCACGCAAACATTACGTGAATTACAACGTCGTGGTGGTGGATTAGCACTCAATACGGCTTGTGCTGCCGGTGGCTTAGGCGCGGCAATGATTTTGGAGGTTGAATAATGAGCGAAGCAAAAGCATTCCATTTAACCATCGATGACCAGCAAATTGCTTGGCTCGCGATTGATGTTCCTGGAGAGAAAATGAATACCTTGCAAGCGGCGTTTGCCGATGAAATGCAAGGTGTATTTAAGCAGCTTGATGAGCAGAAAAAGCAGCTAAAAGGTTTAATCATCCACTCTTTAAAACCAGATAATTTTATTGCTGGGGCAGATGTGCGCATGTTGGATGCCTGTACTTCCGCGCAGGAAGCGCAAGGTTTAGCCGCCAGAGGTCAGCAGATGTTCCAACAGCTAGAAGATCTGCCTTTTCCTGTCGTTGCGGCAATTCATGGCCCTTGTTTGGGTGGTGGTCTTGAGCTGGCTTTAGCTTGTGATTACCGAGTATGTAGTGATGACAATAAAACTCGCTTAGGGTTGCCTGAAGTCATGTTAGGCTTGTTGCCTGGTTCTGGTGGTACGCAGCGTCTACCTCGTTTAATTGGTTTGCTACCTTCATTAGATTTAATTTTAACCGGTAAGCAGTTACGTGCAAAAAAAGCCAAAAAGTTGGGCGTGGTCGATGCTTGTGTTCCTCATTCAGTACTACTTGACGTTGCCAAAACTTTTGTGGGTGAAAAAGCGAAGAAACGGCGCAAAACTAAACCTACTTTAAAAGAAAAATTAATGGCTAATACTGGCCTTGGCCGCAAGGTGATTTTTGACCAAGCCAGCAAAAAAACGCAGCAAAAAACACGGGGCAATTACCCAGCGGCAAAAGCCATTTTAGAAGTGATTGAATTTGGTCTTGATAAAGGCTTCAAAGCTGGGTTAGAGCATGAAGCCAAGCGTTTTGGTGAGTTAGTCATGACCAATGAGTCGAAAGCCTTGCGTTCGATTTTCTTCGCCACCACAGAAATGAAAAAAGAGCATGGCAGTGATGCCGAGCCTAAAGCGGTGAAACACGTTAGTGTATTAGGCGGCGGTCTGATGGGAGCAGGGATCAGCCATGTCAGCGTTGCGAAGGCTAAATTACCAGTGAGAATCAAAGATGTCTCTAATGACGGCATCCTGAATGCACTGAACTACAACTATGGGCTATTTGAAAAGCAGCGTAAGCGTAAAATCATCAGTAAAGCACAGTTACAACATAATATGATCCAACTGGCTGGTGGTACTGATTTTAGAGGTTTTCAACAGACGGATGTAGTGATTGAAGCGGTATTTGAAGATTTGGCTCTTAAGCAGCAGATGGTGGCAGATGTTGAGCAACATGCTAAGCCGAGCACCATTTTTGCAACCAATACTTCCTCTTTACCTATTGGTCATATTGCTGCTCAAGCGGCGCGGCCAGAAAATATCGTTGGTTTGCACTATTTTAGCCCAGTGGAAAAAATGCCGTTAGTTGAGGTTATTCCGCACACGACAACTTCCCCAGAAACCATCGCAACCGTTGTGGATCTGGCTAAAAAGCAAGGTAAAACGCCGATCGTAGTTAAAGATTGCGCTGGCTTTTATGTCAACCGAATCCTTGCCCCTTATATGAATGAAGCCGCTCATGTGTTAATGGCTGGAGAGACGATTGAGAAAATAGACAAAGCATTACTCAATTTTGGTTTCCCTGTTGGGCCGATTACCTTATTAGATGAAGTTGGTATCGATGTCGGTTCGAAAATTATGCCGATTTTAGTCAAAGAACTTGGCCCGCGTTTCAAAGGACCAGATGTCTTTGACTTGCTATTAAACGATAACCGTAAAGGACGTAAAACGGGCAAAGGTTTTTATAGCTATAAAAAAGGCAGCAAGAAGAAAGAAGTCGATAAATCTGTGTATAAATTGCTTAATTTAACACCAGAATCTCGTTGGGATGAGAAAGACATCGCGTTACGTTGCGTATTACCTATGCTTAATGAGGCGGTACGTTGCCTAGATGAGGGGATCATTGCCTCTGCTCGTGATGGTGATATTGGCGCAATTTTCGGCATAGGCTTCCCGCCGTTCTTAGGTGGCCCTTTCCGCTACATGGATCAAGTTGGTCTGGATAAGATCATTGAACAAATGAAGCAACATGCGCAAAAGTATGGTGATCATTTTGCTCCTTGTGATGCGTTAATTACTCGTGCAAGTTTAGGTAAGCGCTTTTATTGATACTATTAACCTGATGTAAAAAGAGTGGCGGTTCTCGCCACTCTTTTTTTATCTTTTTAAAGCCAAGTGTTAATGGTTCTAATGAATATGATAGGCAATCACAAAATCAATAAATAACCTGACTTTCTCAGGTAAGTGATCTTTGTGGTTGTAGAGCATATAAATTTCTCTTGGGTTGGCGCTCCATTCTGGTAATACCCGATTGAGTTTGCCATCGGCCAGATATTCTTTAACCATGACATCTGGCATTAAAGTAATACCTAGCCCGTCAGAGCAAGCCATGCGCACGAGATTTAGCGTATTAGCTTGAAATCTTCCCGGTTCATTGTTAACCCATGCTTCTCCCTTATCATTGGTTAACTGCCATTTTAATAGCGGTGCACCTTTTAACAGCGAATGCTGTTCAAGCTGTTCAGCATGGGTAGGAACTGGGTGCTGTGCAAGGTAACTAGGGCTAGCAACCAATATATCTTTGACTTCACCAATCTTTCTTGCAATGAGGCTAGAGTCACGTTGAGGCCCGACTCGAAAAATGATGTCCCACTCGGTAGGATCCAGTTGGACAGCATGGTTACTGGTGGTAAGCTCAAGATGAATATCAGGGTATTGATGCATAAACGCATTCAACATTGGCATCATCATACGTTTGGTCAGGTTTTCGGGCGTCGAAAGTCGAATAGTGCCAGCGGCGCCACGACATTCGTCGGTCAGTGTTTCTGCCATTGCGGCTAGACGCTCTAGTAATGGCGCACAATCTTTATAAAAACGCGCTCCCGCTTCGGTTAGGGTGAGTTTACGAGCATGTCGATTAAGGAGTCTTAGATTGAGAGAATCTTCTAAGGCCTGAATGCGTCGGGTGATGGTTGCCACGGGGATCATGGTCTTACGAGAGGTTGCAGTATAACTACCATGTTCAACAACCAGTCGAAACAGGTTTAAATCATCTAATTTCATTGTTCCTGACACGCTATTTACCATATTCGCCAATGTATACGGTTAGCCATTTTGACGGCTTGCTCAATATCAACGAATAGTGCGATTTTTGATACAAAAGAGCTGGGGTTTGTTGACCTTTTGCGCTTGCATTTTGCTCGAGGCAAATTTTTAACTTACTTGCCATCGAGCTGAAGTTCTCAGTTGTTTGGCTATCGTCTTTGATTTTTGCTGACAAATTATTGGAATTGCTTAATAAATTTGTCATGACAAAAAATGGTTTTTTATAACACTATATACGCTAAAAATAGCATATATAGTATCTGTTCCAAATATAAAACGGAATATTTGTATAAACCTCAGTTCAAGACTACTTTTAATGAGTAAGTACACGATGTTATTCGTTGGATTGATTTCATCCTTTTCCTACTTAAAGCTGTGGCGATGTTGGCTATACTATTTCACTTTAATTACAGTGTTCTGCCTGGTTTACTGACATCACTGGCTACCTGCAACACCCCTGCAGCTTCAAGTCGAAAGGGTATAACAAGACAAGCAGACAATATTGATTAATCAAAGCTAATCATACGAATAGTGGCACATAGTGGAGTAGAGACTATGTATAAAGATACACTCAAAACCTTCAGTAACACACGTGAATCGGAGATTGGTCCTGGCCAAGATAAACTGATTATGTTGGTGGATGATGATCCTGTCTTTAGGCGTGTGACTAGTGGCTATTTAACGGCTAAGGGTTATCAGGTGGTAGAAGCCAAAAATGGTTTAGAAGGCTTAAAGAAATTAAGGGTCAGCGAACCTGATTTGGTGCTGTGTGATTTAGCTATGCCAGTACTGAATGGCATTGAGTTTGTTGAAGAAGTCAGTCTCGAATACCCCTCGCTACCTATGATCGTTGTTTCGGCAACAGAAGAGATGGCGGATGTAGCAAAAGTACTTCGTTACGGGATCAAAGACTTCTTACCTAAACCGATTGGCAATCCTCAATATTTAGAAAGTGCCATTGAGCATACTTTGGAAGATGCGATGCATCACCTTAATGATCAACGGGATTTTGCTAGCCAATGGTTTCGAGTTGATGCGGGTGGTGAGCTTCCAGAAGAACAAGAATTGCATTGGCACTTGGAGTATCTAAAACATAACCCCAATTTGGCGATGGAGTTATTGCATGCTTTAAAACCGGAAAATGATACTTCACAAGGAGCTTGGAAGTGCAGTTATCGTTTACTGCAAGCCGCGGAAAATATGCCCTTGGTATTTGATTATGCTTGGCTAATGAACGGACAAATTGCCTTTTATATCGTGGATGCTGCCAGTCATGATCAAGTGGGTGTGTCAACCGCTTTGCTCACTCGCGCATTATTTAATGATTATATCCGTCATTTACGTAATTTTAGTGCTGATTTAAAGGATCTGGCTGAAATTGTTGAACGAGGTATAGAGTGCTCAGAAGGTGGTGGTGCGGTTTGTGCGCTGTTTGGCATTGCCAATTTAACCGATAAAACCCTATCCATTTTACCTGCTGGCTTAAGTTGTCAGTGGTCTAATGGCTATTTTACTCAGTTAATTACCGCAGGAGTTAAGCTGGGTGAGAACTGCTTGAAAAACTTTATTACTAAAGAGTTACCTATTCAAAGTGCTTGTCAGATATCAATCAGTTGTTTAGGTACCAGTAGCTTTAGCTTGGATATATATCAAGGCACTAGGAGCTAATGACTGGTTGTCGTTAATGCCTATTGTCGCATCGGATAGCTTGATAATTAGCCAGTCAGCCCGCTTTGATTTTGTTTGGTTCTCTTTTCTTGAATGAAGTGAGTCAGTGTTAGTTGCTAACCTACAAGAAAATCACTAGCATTATGGGGAAGTGTGCCCACTCTTCGAGTGGGCTTTTGTTTTTTTGTGACG
>SLFB01000196.1 GCA_007124475.1 Vibrio sp.
CAGGCTGCGCCTGCCACCCCTCCCCAGAGGGGAATTTGGTACGGCGTTAAGTGGTTAATATCGCGATTAATTCACCGCTGACTTTCGTTTCACTGATGTGTGATAACCACAACGTTAACTGACACTACGTATGGATTCCCGCCTGCGCGGGAATGACGGTGGTGGGTGTCGGGAATATAAACGTGAGTAAATCGAATCGCGGTGGTTTTAATTCCCCTCTTGAGGGGTGCCCGTAGGGCGGGGTGGATTTCAAGGCTAATCAGATTCGATGAAGTTTAAGGTTCTGGGTCCTAGATCCTAGATCCTAGGTTCTTGGATTTTGCTTTCCCTAGGACCTTCTTTTCCTAGGAGCTCAATTTCAAGGTCACCAACCCACCTATACCTACACAATGTTACCTAATGATAAACCATGAGAATGTCATCACGGTTTTTTATTAACAAAACCATTAAGATGGTTAGTAGCTGTATATATAAGAGTATAAATTACCGGTTTATCAGCTATCCCCCATTATCAGAAAACCTTGTGACTTGTCCGTTCTCGCTCAAGCAACATGGGGTTACCAAGATCATAGCTAGCAGGTCATTCTTACCGTTAGACAATTTGCCTCTCTAAGCAATATAGAGAGTCAAAATAATTAACGAGTAAAAAATATAGCATCTGTTTTTAGCGTGACACATAACACTCCCCCACCTTATTTTCCGGCTGACTCTCATAGGATTGTCATCTGATTTATACCCAAACCACTTGGAGTTGCAGGTAGGCGGCAAGTAAGTTCATCCCCATGAGCATAGACAGACTATGTGATTAGGGTGAACGAATTAAGCCCCCAGCAATTTCCAGTAGGGAGGGAATAGCATTTTTAATTTTCAAGGCTGAAGATATATGCACTACCCATTAACGCTCCTAACTCGCGTACCGAGAATAGGTATTCTACTTATTTTAAGTACCTTATTACTCGGTTGTAATAACGATAGTAACGACACCGACCCATCACAAGAGGGTAATCCAACCAGCGAACAAAGCACTGTCGAATCACCTTCTGATGAAGATAAACCCGGTGATGATAGTGATAACTCAAAAGAACCCATAGAGGATGTTCAGCCTTCTCCACCATCACATGGCGGCGGCTCTGCTGACAACGATGAGCCTAGCGAAAGCGACAATAACACCGGTGAAGAATCCGTTACCTTTTATCCGCCACAGCCGCACACTGCCATGGTGCATCTGTTTGAATGGCAGTGGCAGGACATTGCTAAAGAGTGTGCTTATTTAGGTGACAAAGGCTTTAGCGCCGTGCAAGTATCGCCACCCAATGAGCATATTATCGGCGGCACTTGGTGGACACGTTATCAACCCGTCAGCTACCGTCTCGAATCACGTAGTGGTAATCGCCAGCAATTTATTGACATGGTAGAGACCTGCCGTCAGCATGGCGTCGATATCTATGCTGATTTAGTCATCAACCATACCGCTGATATCACCGGTGAGATACACTTCCCTCATTGGGGTGAGAATGGTATTGACGTTGGAGTCACCGATGAGAATGATATGGCCATTGGCACAGCCGGTAGTCAATTTGAGCGCCGAGAGCATCTCCAAGGCATGCTTCAAGCTAACCATAGGTTTTTTGACGGTGATAGCCGCTTCTCCGCACAGCTTGGCCATTATCATCAACATCACATGCCTGACAATGCCGATCGTAACTGTACCATTGAAGGCAAAGATTACCACAGCGGTGAGAATCCAGACGATGGCGCGTGGCGCGTTCAACACTGTGATTTAAGCGGCCTTCCCGATCTGAATACCAGTCACCCTCATGTGCAGCAAGTTATCGCCGCCTATATTGATGATTTGATAGCCCTTGGCGTGAAAGGCTTTCGGATTGATGCCGCCAAACATATTGCCGTGGATGATCTAAGTGCCATCTTGGATCAAGTCACACAGCGGGAACAAGCTTACTTTTTCTCTGAAGTGATCGACACGCGCAATGAAGAATCCGTACGCTCACAGCAATATACACCCATTGCCGCCGTGGAAGAGTTTCGTTATGGCCAACAAATTGCGCGAGTATTTAGCGAAGGTAATTTACACTGGTTAAGACAGTTTGGTGATCATTGGCAGGAGATTTATACCCCTAGTGATAAAGCGGTGGTCTTTATTGATAATCACGACAACCAACGCGGACATGGAGCGGGTGGTAATATTCTCACCCATCAAAGTAATCAAAGTAATAACCAACATGCCAATATTTATGATCTCGCCAATGTCTTTATGCTGGCGTGGGATTATGGCTACCCTCGAGTAATGTCCAGCTATGCTTTTACTCACAGTGAAGTGGGGCCACCAGAGAGCAAAGTGCATCAAGCTGATGGTAACTTAGCTTGTTTTGCCGATCAGCCTTGGGTGTGTGAACACCGCTGGCGGCCAATTGCTAACATGGTGGCGTTTCGCCAAGATGTACAACAAGCCCCTGTAAGTCACTGGCAAACTGGATTAAAAAATCAAATTGCCTTTGCACGTGAAGGGCGTGGATTTGTTGCGATTAACCACAGTTCTGATCCTTATTATCTGACTAACCTACAGACCAGCTTACCTGCAGGTCAGTATTGTAATGTGATTGCCGCTGACATTAGCGATTGTGAGATTCACCAAATCACGGTCAATGAGCAAGGTTATATTGATACTCTTGTCTTACCTCATCAAGCTTTAGCTATCCATCTAGCCAGTCGCATCGGGCAAACCGAGAGCGATAATGATGAGCACGACACGAATGATCAAGACAATAACGACCAAGACAATCAAGATCAAACAGGCAATGAGCAAACCGATAATGAACAAGGCTCTGCTGGCGATCAAGATGATCAAGGTACCAATGACAACGATCAGCACACTGGCAATGACCAAGCAGGCAACGATCAAGAGCAAGGGCAATCTGGTGATGAAAAGCCAACTAGCCCAAGCGTTAATCCATTAAGCACCGCGCTGGCACGTGGTCATTGGGTCGATCGCGAAACACTCGTTTGGCACACCATTGATCCAAACTCGATGGATAAAGTCACCTTGTATTATTCAGCTAATGCAACGTTGAATATCGAGCAAGATAAGCTGCAAGGATACGATGGCAAAATAGAGTTAACGCCAATCTCTTATTCGGGTACGCACTGCCAGCCGGTTGAGGATAACTGCCCGTTTGGTTACCTCAATGGCCCAGCCTATCAGTTAACTTTACCTGAAGATTTATCCTTACCAGCACTATTAAAGCAGCAGCACTTATTAGTGGGTTATCAAGCAGAGCAGTTAATTCACTATGACAGAGTGCAATTGGCTGGCGTGTTAGATGCGCTGTATGCCGATCGCAACGATAAAACCAGTGCTTATCATCACACCTTAGGCGTGAGTTATCACGGTAACGAGGTGGAGTTTGCTCTATGGGCACCTCTAGCGCAGCAAGTGAGTTTAGAAATTCGCCCGCAATTAAGCGCAAGTAGCCTTGACATCGCGTTAGTGGAAGACGCAAAGACCGGAATTTGGTCAACCCGTTTACCCATCGATGAAGCGGATAGGCACTATTATCGCTACCAGATTGAGCAAGTTCGCTTTGATACCCAGCGCATGCAGCAAGTGGTGGTCAGCGATCCTTACTCGGTCAATGTGTCTGCTAATGGTGAATTTAGCCAAGCCCTAAACCTTTCCGACGCTCGGTTATTGCCAGATGGTTGGGACTCAGTCAAACGCCCCGTGGTCGTCAACCCGACCGACCTCAGTATCTATGAAGCCCATGTGCGCGACTTTAGTGCCCGTGATGAGTCAACGTTGACGCTTTCTCCAGCAGGCAAAGACTACCGAGGGCAATACTTAGCGTTTACTTTGCAAGACAGTGTGCCTGTTCAGCATCTACAAGGCCTAGCGGATGCCGGTTTAACCACGTTACATCTATTACCCATTAACAACCTTGGCTCAATCAACGAAGACCCTAACCAGCGCATTGATGTTCATCAGAGTCTTGGTCAATTATGTCAGCAGCTAGAGGCACAGCCAGAGCATAATGATGCCTTTGGTCAGCAGTTATGCGCCAGCAAAGAAACCAACCAACCACTGCTTGAGGTATTTGCAAGCTTTGATCCCGCAAGCCGAGATGCCAACGATCTTTGGCAACTCATGCGCCGCATGGACAGCTACAACTGGGGTTATGATCCATTCCATTTCAATGCTCCAGAAGGTAGCTATGCCAGCGATGCCAATGGCCCAGCGCGAGTCATTGAAACGCGGCAGATGATCCAAGCTATCCATAATATGGGATTAACCGTAGCATTGGACGTGGCCTATAACCACACCTATGCCGCCGGCCCGGAGAGTCAGCACTCCGTATTGGATAAAGTGGTGCCGAGTTATTACCATCGTCTCAACCCATTAACCGGCGCGATAGAAAACTCAACCTGTTGCGATAACACCGCCACAGAATGGGCGATGATGGAAAAACTGATGATCGATTCAATCAAAGTCTGGGCGGAACATTATCGTATCGATGCCTTCCGTTTTGACTTGATGGGTCATATTCCACTGCAAGCTGGACTAAGAGCACGAGAAGCCGCGCAAGCCATTTACCCTGCAACGTATTTTTATGGCGAAGGGTGGAATTTTGGTGAAGTGGAAAACGATGCACGCTTTAAGCAAGCCAGTCAGCTCAATAAAGCGGGCACAGGAATCGGCACCTTTAACGATCGCCTGCGTGAAGCCTTACGCGAAGGAGGGGTATTTTCAGCGCCGTGGGAACATGACCACGCATTAAATGTGGCACGTTATGGCTTAGCGGCGAACCTGCGTAGTTATCAGCTACCGATTGATGGAGGGATTTCTGGTGAAGATTATCTCTGGAACGGTCAGATCACCGGTTACAGCTTAGAGCCTAGTGAAACTGTCAACTACGTCTCTAAACATGATAACCCAACCCTGTGGGATAACTTTGCAGAAACCTTACCCAATATGACTACAGCGCAGCGGGTACAAGTGCAACAGGTGACCATGGCTTATCCTTTGTTGGCACAAGGCATCCCCTTTATCCACATGGGACAAGAGCTATTACGCTCTAAGTCGATGGATCGAGACAGTTATGACTCAGGAGACTGGTTCAACTATGTTGATTTTACTCAGCAAACCAATAACTGGAACGTCGGCTTACCCTCATGTGAGAAAAACAGTGCCCTTTGCGGTAGTGATCATGATCGCTGGGATATGATTCGTCATCGAATAGCACAGGACCCACATGGCCCAAGTCCAGATGATATTGCGCAAACCCACGCATGGTTGAAAACCTTACTGCAAGTGCGCAGCACAACGCCGTTACTGCGTTTAGCTACCGCTCAGCAGATTAATGACCAAGTACGTTTCCATAATGTGGGTGGTAAAAATGGCTTAGTGGTGATGCAAATTACCGCCAACACACTAGCAACGGACAACCAACCGGATCAGCCTCATCAAGCGGTGGTGGTACTGATCAATAACAGTGCCGCTGGGCAAGATTTCCATCTAGCCAATACGCAAGGTCAGCCTTATCAGTTACATCCAGCGCTTGCAGCGAGTCAACACGCCTCAGCGCAAGCAAGGTTTACCGATGACACCTTTAGCATACCAGCGTTCAGCGCCAGTGTGTTTGTGGTTGAAAAAGGACAAGCAGTCACTGATTGTTCTCAACCACTCTATCTACGTGGCTCAATGAATGATTGGTCAGTGGAAAATAGTGCTCACTGTGTAGGTCTTGAGCGTTATCGTAGCGCGCCGATTTCTGTTAATGCTGGTGAAAGCCATGAGTTCAAATTTGCTAATGATGATTGGTCTCATGAAGTCAATGCTTGGATTTACCAATCGCATGCGCAATCTTTACCTTTAACTAATGTTGGTAATGGTAACTTCAGCGTTCACTTTGCCGAAGCTGGCGACTATGTATGGTGGTTAGATAGGTCACAAGCCACACCATCGGTGGGGGTGTTTAAAGTGAATCCATAACTCACCAACCCACCCATTTTCTTTCGTCATCCCCGCGCAGGCGGGGATCCAAGTTTTAGATCCTGATGTCAATACCCCACTCACCGCTGACTTTAGCTCACTGATTCGTGACAGCCACAGCGTTAACTAACATTACGTATGGATTC
>SLFB01000064.1 GCA_007124475.1 Vibrio sp.
ATTTAGAAGTTTTCCTATTCTAATTTATTGATATTATGAGTTTATTGTTCTTTTTTGTGGCGATTGAAAGTTGAACGATGCTTTTGTGTTTTTGTCGGGTTTTGCTCTGATAAATTGTGTGTGCAAAAGGTTCGATTTTTGCTGAAAGGTCTCTTTCTTTTGTGCTGTTGGCTCGTTGATTCCACAGGCTATTTCGCTTCAGCATGTCTGGGATCTCATTGACATCTTGCTTGCTGAAAGTGTTTGGTGAGCGCAAGTTTATCGATGATTGTGTGCTTTTGTCCGGCTTTGCTCTGATAAATTGTGCACACAAAAGGTTCATTTGTCGCTGAAAGGTCTCTTCCTTTGGTGTTTTTGACCCCTTGATTCCGCAGGCTAATTCGCTTCAACTTATTTGGGATCTTATCGGCAACAATGTTTGCTGAAAGTAGGCAAGTTTATCATTTTGAGTTAAAGTGGATTGAACCAATAAATTTTTAA
Source organism: Vibrio sp. (assembly GCA_007124475.1). GTDB lineage: Bacteria > Pseudomonadota > Gammaproteobacteria > Enterobacterales > Vibrionaceae > Vibrio. Next base: position 481 of record SLFB01000064.1, read on the forward strand.
AAAGTTCAATTTAATCAATGGGTAATAAAGCATAACAAACGCTTCAAGAGGGACTTCCAACGCGCGGCATTTTCATTATGCGTTGATTTTGGTGGTTACAGTGTTATGCGGCAACTTGGTAGTTGCGTTGTCAGCCCCTTAAGCGGGCGTTATGCGCCAAAGATCGGATTAACATCCATACTCTTATGTAAAATACGGACGACTCTAATCTGTTGGCTGCCCGTTTGCTGATAAAAAATCACATGGCTACCTTGAGGAAATTTGCGGTAACCATCTCGAATTTCATCACATGATTTGCCGATGTCGGGATTTTCAGCCAAAAGCCAAAATGAATCGTCAAATTGCTTTAAGTAGATGTTTCGCTGCTCTTTGCCCCAACGGCGTTGAGTAAATAAAGCGATATCACGCAAATCGGTTTTGGCTGCAGTTGTAAGATTAAATGGTTTCATCGATTAGTTTCACTATCAAGTTCATTGATGAAACTATCAAGGTTATAATCAGCGTCACCACTTTGTTCACCTTCAACCAGTAGTTGACGGAGAGTCTGCAGTTTAGTCTCTTGGTTTTCGAGTAAACGCAAAGCTGAGCGAATAACTTCACTTGCAGAGCCATAACGCCCACTTTGAATTTGGTTTGTAATAAAACCATCAAAGTGTTCACCAAGGGTAATACTTGTGTTCTTAGCCATAAATTTCATCTCCAAAGTACCAAGAAGTACCTAATTATGGTATTAAGTGGCTTCAAAGGCAAGGCGCATAACAAACGCTTCAAGAGGGACAGCCAACGCGCGGCATTTTTGCTATGCGTTGGTTTTTGTGGTTACGGTGTTATGCGGAAGCTTGGTAGTGGCGTTGTCTGCCCCTTAGGCGGGCGATATACCCTTCCGACTTGAAGCTGAAGGGGTGTTGGCTAACTGCATCTAGGTATCGCCCTGATATAGAAAGTGCCATAAAATCACCATTTCATGCACAAAAAAAAGCCATATTGGGCACAGATAACAATTCTCTATACTAATGATTGCGTGATTGAGCAACGCCGATTATGGTGAAATTCACTACCCTAGCTAAGGATTTACCATGAATTTTACCCAACCACACTTAGATGAATTAAATCTCTTGATTCAATTTGATGTTAGTAGCGCGGCAACAGGTCTAAAGGTTCACTCTGATGCTCAACCGGCACTACAAGCCGCTGCACAACGCCTGTTCGATAAAGGATTATGTACACAACCCGATGGTGGTTATTTAACTCATGAAGGCATAGAAATGGCTGAAATAGCCCTACGTCTTATGCATGTACTTAATTCAGCATTAAAGTAAATTCTTCACGTCTAAACAACTTGATGTGGCAGCTCTAGGCAACACATGAGTGACAAAGGTATCGGCCACATATTTGAACGCTTTCTGCTAGCCAGAGCCAAACTTCAGTTACATAATCCCCATGAGTATAGACAGACTATAGGATTGGGGTGACCAGCGTAGCCAGTACTGCTGCCGCTTTAAGTCACAAAGGAATTCTAAACGTTACGCTCACCATAAATCGATAAATACTATGAGCATTGCCCTGATAGACTTCATGAGCGTAGAATAATGATCACTTTCCTATCCACTAGGAACATTCCATGCAACATATTACTATTATTGGTGCAGGCTGGCTGGGTCAGCCATTGATTCAACACCTAAAATCCCTCGGATACTCCATCGCTGCCAGCCGAACTCAGCCATCGGGCGTTGAAGCATTACAAGCTGCAGGCGTTGATGCTTTTATCTGCCAGTTGCCCGATACTCGACAACTCATAGAAAAATTAAGCCATGTAAATAGTCAGGTATTGATTGGCTGCTTCCCCCCAGGTTTTCGTAAAGGCCAAGGGAAAGAATATCGTTTATACTGGCAAGCATTGGTCGAGGCAGCTCAGCAAACTAAAGTCGAAAAAATCCTCATGATTAGCTCAACCAGTGTCTATCCTGATAGAGCTCAAGCTATGTACGAGCAACATGCATCGTTATCACAAAGTGAAACTGACAATAGCTTTTCAGCTAAAGCAAAAATCATGCTGCAAGCTGAACAATCGGTCATCGATAGCGGTATCGAGTATGCTATTTTGCGTTGCAGTGGCTTAATTGGCCCCCTGCGTCACCCAGCAAGATTTGCTGCTCGGCTATCGCAAGTCAGTGATCAAGCTCCTGCGAATATGGTCCATCAGTACGACGTATTAAAGGCGATAGCTTTCGCTCTCGATAAAATAACTAACCAGATAGTTAACGTCACCACACCTCATACCGTTAGTAAAGCGGAATTTTATCAAGCCGCGTTAAATGCAGCTCATCTATCAGCCCCATTACCGCCAATTGTTCACCGACCAGATAAACAGATCATGAGTGAGAAGCTGATCAATATGGGCTTTACATTCCACTACATGAATACTCTAGAGGCTTTATACGGTTATGAATAACCGCCTCTACCCCAAACCACTTGGCGTTACGGGTAGGCGTAAAATTGTTCCGGATAAAAATTAGGGCAGCTTCATCGTGCCCTAGCTTTCCTTACTTTCATCGATAACAGACACTGATTAAAGCCGCTAGCGGCCAAGAGCCAGTTTATAGTGCTGACGACACACGGACACATAACGGTCATTACCACCAATATCGACTTGATCACCTTCGCTAATCGCATTGCCCTGTGCATCAGTTCGAATAACCATATTTGCTTTACGGCCGCAGTGACAAATGGTTTTCAATTCAATCAATTTATCTGCCCATGATAATAGATATTTACTGCCCTCGAATAATTCACCAAGAAAGTCAGTACGTAAACCGTAGCACAACACTGGAATATCTAATTTATCAACCACTTCTGTTAGTTGATAAACCTGTGCACGAGTTAAAAATTGGCACTCATCCACCAACACGCAGTGCCGAGTTTGCTCTGTATGAAGCTGAGTTATCGCCTGCAGTAAATCGGTATTATCATCAAATAAATGGGCATCAGCTTCTAAACCAATGCGTGAACTGACTTTTCCTACCCCAAACCTATCATCAATAGCCGCGGTAAAAATCACTGGCGTCATCCCCCGCTCTTGGTAGTTAAACGACGATTGCAACAAGGTGGTTGATTTCCCCGCATTCATAGCGGAGTAATAAAAATACATCTGAGCCAACGGAGAGTCTTCCTTCAAAAAGAATAAATGCGCAGTGGTAACAACGCGACTTTAATATTGATATTTAACCGGTTATTGACGAGAAAAAAGGGCGGCAAAGCCACCCTTTTGTGTTATCAAACGGCTAGCGTTTATTGTGCCTTCTCTTTGCCTGCTGTTACGGCAATCGCCAACTCTTCAAGTGCTGCTGGGTTAGCGACACTTGGCGCATCGGTTAGCAAACAAGCCGCTGCTGTAGTTTTCGGGAAAGCAATCACATCACGGATGTTTTCCGTTCCACATAACAACATGACTAAGCGGTCAAGACCAAACGCTAAACCAGCATGTGGTGGTGTGCCGTATTGTAAAGCGTCTAATAAGAAGCCAAATTTAAGACGTTGCTCGTGCTCATCAATACCTAATAGATCAAATACGGCTGACTGCATAACCGCATCATGGATACGCACTGAACCACCACCGACTTCGTAACCATTTAACACCATATCGTAAGCGTTAGATAATGCGCCACTCGGGTTAGCTTTCAACTCTTCTGCTGTCATATTTAATGGTGACGTGAATGGGTGATGCATTGCCGCAACATTACCTTCCTCATCACTTTCAAACATTGGGAAGTCAACAACCCATAATGGCGCCCAAGCCGCACCATTAGTAATGGATAAATCTTTACCTACTTTCAAGCGTAAAGCGCCCATGGCTTCAGCGACAACATTAGCATTATCCGCGCCAAAAAGAATAATATCACCACTGTCTGCTTGAGTACGCTCAATAATAGTTTGAACAATGTCTGCATTCAGGAATTTAGCAATAGGTGACTGAATGCCATCCAAGCCAGCAGCACTATCATTAACCTTCATCCAAGCAAGTCCTTTCGCGCCATAAATGGCGACAAAAGCGGTATATTCATCTATTTGCTTGCGTGATAAGGCAGCTCCGCCTGGGACACGTAACGCAGCAACACGGCCTTTTTCATCATTCGCTGGACCAGAGAAAACCTTAAAATCCACCTCTTTTAACAGATCAGCAACGTCAACCAGTTCCATTGGGTTACGTAAATCAGGCTTATCACTACCAAAACGACGAATCGCTTCACTATATGGCATCACTGGGAACTCACCCAAGTCAACATCCAGTAGCTCCAACCACATTTCACGAATCATTTGCTCAGTGACTGCACGTACTTGATCTGCTGTCATGAATGAGGTTTCGATATCGATTTGAGTAAATTCTGGCTGGCGATCGGCACGTAAGTCTTCATCGCGGAAACATTTTACAATTTGATAATAGCGATCAAAGCCAGACATCATCAGTAACTGCTTAAACAGCTGAGGAGACTGAGGGAGCGCATAAAAACTGCCTTTGTGCACTCGACTCGGAACCAGGTAATCGCGCGCACCTTCGGGTGTCGCCTTGGTTAATACTGGGGTTTCAATATCCAAAAAGCCGTGCGTATCAAGGAAGCGACGGACAAAACTTGACGCTTTAGCACGTAATTTAATACGGTCGCTCATCTCAGGGCGACGTAGATCTAAATAACGGTATTTTAAGCGTTGCTCTTCGGAGTTTTTCTGGTTTGAATCAAGAGGCAAAGCCTCTGAGCGGTTGATGATTTGTAAACCTTGCGCCAGAACTTCAACTTCGCCAGTCGCCATCTCTTGATTGATTTGACTATCAGGACGGGCACGAACTTGACCAGTAAGTTTGATACAGAACTCATTACGTACTTGGTTGGCGGTATTAAATACCTCTACCATATCGGGGTCGACAACAACCTGAACGATACCTTCACGATCTCGCATATCAATAAAAATCAAGCCGCCTAAATCACGACGGCGGTTAACCCAACCGCAAAGTTCTACCGTTTGTCCTACAAGGGACTTGTTCAGGTGACCACAATAATGGCTACGCATAATGAAATTCCCAACCTCTATTTAATTCATCTTATTCCTAACCATAGCAAATCATCACCATGGCGCATGGTTCCATTTATACGCTGAAAAAAGTTGAAAATCGACCTTCCAGAATACAATTTTGTTGTGTTTTATTCTGCACCAAACTTTTAGCACAATAATTAGGCAAATTATGTACAAAGCTTCAACAATGATAAAATCGGCGCTGATTATAGCGTTAAAATAGCGTACTGTTCAAAGTACAATGCATGAGGCTAATAAAACAATAAATACCAACGCATTCAGGATACCAAACACTGTGTTTTACCCGATTTAGCTCGTTTTCCGACACAAAATCAGCCGCAGCTGGCGATATTTTAGTGCAAGAAGTTGGAATGCGAGAGTCTAGATGACAGAGCCGCAAATTTTTCATAAAATGCGGCACTTTTGATTTAGCCAGTCACTGTATACCCAAACAATCTACCGTTGCAGGCAGGCGGCAAGTGAGTTCATCCCCATCAGCATAGCTAAACTATGTCGTTGATGTGAACCTCCTAACCAACATCACTGTCGCTGCCAATAGCAAGGGGATACCCACATAATCTGATATTTAACATAAGTG
>SLFB01000004.1 GCA_007124475.1 Vibrio sp.
AATCGAAATTCAATTTGTAACTGATTGGCCTCTGCAAACGCTCGCCAAAAATCAATCAAAATACCATCCGGTTGTCCTTGAGAGTTTATAAACGAGTATGGTTTGTAAGCACTAGAGTTAGTGATAATAAGGGGGCGCGTTTGCAGATGATCAGATAAAGGCTCAGCCAATATTCGAGTGGCTGGAGTGAGGATAAAGATTATCACCACCATTATTATCATGCCATTGATGCCACCTCGGTAATTCGCCATAAAATACCTTTCTCTTTGCTTTAGGAATACTTAGAGTTTAGCTGGCTTTGGACATCAAGCGATAACTCATGAGCATTAATTACCTTTTATTATATACCTAATTTTTATACTTCAAGCCGTTAACTATCCTCAAACAACTTGGAGTTGCAGGTAGGCGGCCAGTGAGTAACAAATTTGAACAGCCGTAGGCTGGCCTTTGATGAGAGCCACGGATGGATCTCATCATCCCCATAACCATAGATCACTATGTGATTGAGGTGAACGAACGTAGCCAACACCCCTGCAGCTTCAAGTAGAAAGGCTATATATCATGGGTAAACAACCCCTAAGGACTGTGGCTCTCGCGTTACCAGTCGTTTGAATTTCCCTTAGCTTTCATTCCTGATCACAATATTTTTTGCGACTCGTTATGAAAAGTGATTCCAATCACATCAATATTGGTTATAATCCGCGCGCTTTGTAATTTACGTTGAAATTTGCAAACTAATTTTTAACTTTTACTTTAATGCGTTTCGCATTTTCCTGAACTGACCTTTGAGTACCCCAACTAATGAGCAAAATTGATAAAGCGATGCGTATCCTTTTAGCTGGTTTTTGTATTAACCTTTGTCTTGGTATCCTTTACGCTTGGAGCGTATTTAATAAAGCCTTGGTCAACGATTTTGGCTGGAGTGCCGCTGATGCATCCTCTCCTTATGCTCTTGCCACTATCGCTTTCTCAGTTTCATTGCTGATCGCCGGTGTGCTACAAGATAAGATGGGACCACGTAACATTCTTATTCTTGGTACTTCGCTAACTGGTTTAGGCATGATTGCTTCTGGATTTGTTTCCTCTGTTGCCATGCTCAATGTAACGTTTGGTATCATCACTGGTGCTGGTATTGGTTTTGGTTATGCCTGCTTATCACCTTCAGCCATGAAATGGTTTCATCCTTCTAAAAAGGGAATGGTTAACGGACTCATTGCTGCTGGCTTTGGTTTAGCCGCTATTTATCTTGCCCCGTTAACCTCGGCGTTAATCACCCATTATGGCATTCAAACCAGCTTTATCTTACTGGGTGTTGGTGTATTACTGATCGCGGTACCTTTAGCCTGTACGATCAATAATCCACCTAGTGATTACGTTCCTGCAGAACCTAAATTGAAAGCTGGCCAACAAGCGAAAAAGCTAGCGCCAAGTTATGATATGACTTGGCGTGTTATGCTACGCACGCCTCAATTTTACTCATTATGGATCATGTACGCTCTAGCAGCATCGGTCGGCCTGATGATTATTGGTAACATTACTAATATTGCTAGCGTGCAAGCCAACCTACCTAATGCTGTTTATTTAGCTTCTATTTTGGCAATCTTTAACTCTGGCGGCCGTATTGCAGCAGGCCTGCTGTCTGACAAGATTGGCGGCGTGAAAACGTTACTTCTGGCCTTCTTATTACAAGGCACTAATATGATGATGTTCGCTAGCTTTGATTCTGAGTGGACTTTGATCATAGGTACTGCCATTGCAGCTGTTGGCTATGGCACATTACTGGCCGTCTTCCCATCAATCACAGCGGAGTTCTATGGCTTGAAGAATTACGGCACTAACTATGGTGTATTGTATACCTCATGGGGGATTGGCGGAGCGATTGGCGCGGCCGTAGTGGGTTACTCTATGACTCATGGTGGTGGCTATCAAATGGCCTATACCATTTCAGCAGCGATGATGGCTCTGTGCGTGCTGCTTGCTTTCATCACTAAGCCAGTGGCTCATCCACAAACATTAGAGCTAAAAACCGCCTAATCGGTAGCCATTGAGCCCGACAATGCTAAAACCGCGCTTAACGTTAAGCGCGGTTTTTTATTGCCGATACCCAAACTATGTAGGGTAACCGTTATCACTGCTGGGCTTTCAGGCATCAAATTGCAAGCATTAAAACCAAGGTCTGTGATTGAAGATATAGCGTTGCTCAAACTCTTCATCTGAACGTGTGATGTAAATCAGAAACTCAACGAAGGCGATAATACTTATGACCGCCGATGGAATACCAAGCAAAAGAATCCCTGATAAAAACACCAACAGCATCACCAAACCTTGTTTGATATAACCTAAATAGAATTTATGTACACCAAGCGCGCCGAAGAAAAAAGCCAATAATGCCGCAATAATTTTTTGCGATGATTTTCCTGTCGGAATTGGGTAAACCGCGGTGGCCTGTTCGTTTTCAATACAAAAATCAACCGTGACACCAATTTTTGGACTCTGTTGCCCTTTCCACTCGTATAGAGCAAGAGTATATCGACGCCCGTCTTCACCAGAAATTAAGCCATTCTGGTGTGAGTAGTCGATATCGATAATGGTTCCTTTCATGGTGCTTGAACCTCAAATAATGAATCGTGACCTCACAGCGAATTCTAACAACAGGGTATATACTAACCATGCAAGGCTTGTAACTTCCCACTTAATCTACAGCCGGAGGTGTGAAATGAACATTAGAGATAGCATTGATGCCTTAGAGCAACAAATCTATGTAGCCTGTTCAGAAGGTGATTTTCAAACCGTCAACCACCTTGAAAAAAAATTAGAGCAACTCAGAGGCAGAATGGAAAATCAATTACATGATGATCCTTATGCCCTCGAAGGGCGCACATTCATTGATGATGATTGGCGTTAAGCAAACATAGGGAGCCTCGGCTCCCTACTCTTCATCGCTAAAAAGTGCCCCCTCAAAAAAAGCGAATTTGACTACGGCCTTTGCCTTTATCGGTCGATTGGCTCTCGCTAGCTGGTTTTTCTATCTTAGTCTGCGGCTCATTGGCCAGACTTTTTTGACTCGTTTTTGCCTGTTGACTGGTTTTTGTTTGCTGTTTGTTTTTTTTCTGCTTCTGTTGCTTTGAGTTCGATGTCGCCTTGTTAGCCGTTGTTGATTGCTTTATTGGCGCGTCAACCACGTTAGATTCAGAGCCCACTGGTGACTCACAAATCACCAAATAATATTCCTGATTAAACTCAATCAGATCACCATCATACAATTTACGCCTTTTGCGAGTTTCTAACTCGCCATTTACCGCTACATACTGTTCTGCGATAACGTGCTTGGCTTCGCCACCTCCACTGACTGCATTCGCAATTTTTAACACTTTATACAGTTCAATTGGCTGGCTACTGACTTCTACGCCAATGGCTTCAATTTCAATTTCTTGTTGATCGTCAATATCCTGACTCATGATCGTTTCTCTCTTAGAATTTGGCGCTAGTCTATAGCGAATACACAGATAACAAAACCCAAAAGGAGTCTCTGTTTTCTCCTTACCCATAAGCATAGACAGGATTGCTAATTAGGGTGAACCAAGGTAATTACCGCTGCAAAAATCAGCTCGAAAGGTCAACAGACCCTAGCATATCTTTGGCGATTAAGCGTAATAAATAGGTCTCTCGCTCAATACTCATGCCTTTTTTATCACTATTGGCGATGGTCTGTTCATTGTGTGCAATGGCTTGATGAATGTTAATCCACAACGGTTGCATGCCATTTTTTATTTCATAATCTTCAAAGCGCGTTGACCCCAATTGGCGATCAGCTTTACAGGTATAGCAATAAGAAATCATGTGCATCACGTCCACATTATCGCGATACCAAGGACGAAACTCTTCGTAAATCCCATAGGGTGTTATTTGACGGATATTATTCGCTCCCGTCTCTTCTTCAAGTTCACGGACTAAGCCTTGAATGATATCTTCATGCTCATCAATACCACCGCCTGGCAAAGAATAATCATGGTAACGCTCAGTGTAGAGCAACAAAATATCATCACCATCGATAACAATGGCACGAGCGGCTTTCCGTTGAATAATCGTGTGTTGGCTGAGGGCTATCACATCAGGATGGGTTGCGGTATGTAAATGTTTCATAAACGACCTTATCATTATTTCAATCATTATTTTACCACGCTTACTGCCGTTGAGTGCTGAGTGAGATAAATTTTTACCTCCCCGCATAAATGACAACGATTATCATTGCCGAAAATAACTTTTATGCTAAGGTAATGGCGAGATTAATTTCCTAGACGATAAACAATATGGCAACTCAACAAAATCAGCGAGATTTTTACCTCGTTACCGTTACCGATAGTCAGCAAATATCACCGAATATTCAAAGGATCACTTTGCAAGGTGATTCCATTGCCCATTTTGGCGAACAAAGTATTGGTGGCTACTTTAAATTAATTTTCACCCCACAAGGTGATCCCGAGCTATCGCGTTTAGCCAGCAATGAAAAACCCGTATTGCGCACGTATACTATCCGTGACTTTAACTCTCACACCAACCAGCTCACCGTCGATCTTGTCCGCCATATTAGCTCAGATCCAAGTTGTGGCTTTGCCGCTCGTTGGGCTGATAATGCTCAAATTGGTGATACTATTCATATTGCTGGGCCGGGCAAAAGCCAAGGGCCGGATTGGAATTCAGATTGGGTCTATTTAGTGGCTGATATGACGGCCTTACCCGCTGTTGCTGCCAACCTTGCGAGTCTAGATTCAAACGCCAAAGGTTACGCCGTAATTGAAATCACTCAAAATGACGATCAGCAAACACTCAATGCACCTGCTGGAGTAGACATTATATGGGTGGATGCCTCCCAAGGGCTCAGCTTAGCTGAGCAAGTGAAAGCTCAACCTTGGCTGCCAGGGACTTGCTCGGTTTGGTGTGCTTGCGAATTTGAAACCATGCGTGAACTACGTCAATACTTCCGCAATGAAAAGCAGGTTGGACGTGAGCGTATTTATATCAGTAGTTACTGGAAAAACGGGGTAACGGAAGATGGCCACAAAGTCATCAAACGTGAAGATGCTGAGGCCCACGGCTGATTGGTTGCTGCCAGGCGACAAGTGAGTGACAAATTTGTCTGGAACAAATTTGAACAGCCGAAGGCTGGCCTGTGGTGAGGCCACGGATGGCTCTCATAGTCCCCATGAGCATAGATAAACTATGTGATTGGGGCGAACGAACGTAGCCAACACCCCTGCAGCTTCAAGTCGGAAGGGTATAAATAGGCCATACCGGTGCCGCTGAAAATGATGCCTCGTTAACCGGCAAAGTGAGATTCAATGATGATTGCATCATGTCGCCAATAAGCCACCTCAACATCTATCGCTTTCCCATATTGATCATAACGTATGCATTCAATCATCATCGCTGGTATCCCTTGCGTTGTTCTTAATGCTTGAGCCACAGCTCCTGGCATTGAACGACTAGCAATGCGATATTCAATAGCAGTGCCATTAAGCAAAAACTGTTGCTGATAAAGGCGCGCTAACGGCTGAGCTAAGTCGAAGGTCAGTAATGATGGACATCGTTGAACACTCAGGTAGTGAGTCACAAAAGCGACCGGTCTTTGCTCAAGATAATGAATTTGTTCAATTTGATGGATATCCGAAAACGGTGCTAATCCAAGACATTCTGTCACTTGTTTATTCGCGAGGACGCTTTTTGCGCTACATAACTCGATTTTTGCGCTGCGCTGCGCGTCTGTCGCTAATTGTAACAGGTCAATCGGCGCGCTAAGATCTAACTTTAACGGCGGTGGAGCGATAAACCAACCTCGGCGATCCTCGCGGTAAATTCGCCCTTCTGCCTCTAGTAAAGTTAGTGCTTCTCGTAAAGTGACGCGCGTTGTCGAGAATAATTCTGCTAATTTTCGTTCGGAAGGTAGCTTTTGATTCGCCGCTAACAACCCTCCGTCTATCTGTTCATTAATCCGATGTTTAATGGTTAAATATTGCGCCACTGCCTTGACCTTATGATGTTGCACTCACACAGAGAATAATTGCTGCGGTCTGATATGACTCAGTTAACTGTTCTGCACTCATAAATGTA
>SLFB01000119.1 GCA_007124475.1 Vibrio sp.
AACAGCCGATTCTCAGCCGAGAAATTGTCGGTCGGATTATTTCGGTCAGTAGCTTATTACTATTGGGGGCGTTTGGGTTATTCCAGTGGTCAGTTGCACAAGGTGCGAGTTTAGAAGAATCCCGTAGTGTTGCTGTCACTCTTTTTGTGGTAGTGCAGAGCTTTTTCTTGCTTAATTGTCGACGCTTAAATGGCTCGGTTTTTACCATGTCATGGCAAAGTAACCCTTGGATATTAGTCGGTGTACTAGCGATGCTCATCGCGCAATTGGCGTTCTTATATCTGCCTTTTATGAATGTTATGTTCCAGAGCGCGCCCATTTCTGCGACTTACTGGGCAGTGATGATTGCGTATGGGGTGGCTGTATTACTGTTAATTGAGTTTGAAAAAATGCTGTGGCGACGTATAAAGCGTTAAACGACAACGGCTAACACTGGAGCTTTTGGTAGAGCGTATGGATTTACCCATACGCTCTAATTAAGGGGGGCAGATTTAAGCTAGTCGATGAATGGATATTATGAACTTAACTCATGCAGTACGTCATGCAATGAGGGGCGAATTTGATGGCCTAAGGCGCGAATTTCAGCGTCAGGTTCAACTAAGTCTGGGATTTGGAAAGTGTACATATTGGCTGCCATTGCAGAGCGAACCCCGTTATTTGAGTCTTCAAATGCTAAGCATTGTTGTGGCTCAACGGATAACCGCTCTGCGGCAAGGAGATAAATCTCGGGATCAGGTTTTCCATTATGGACTTCGCAACCTGTAGTAATCACATCAAAATAGGGAGAGAGTTGAGCAAGATTGAGTTTGATCTTGGCGACTTCTTTTTGTGTTGAGGTTGCCACCGCTGTGGGAATATTATGTTGTTTCAACCACGTCAACAAATCTAACACGCCAGCTTTTATTGGGATAGCTTGATGTTTGACGATGGCATCGTAGTTCTTCCGCCATTCATGGTGTAGGTGTTGATAGTTAAGGCTTGGCCCGTAACCAGCCTTTAATCGTTGTTCTATTCCCGAAGCGTTACAGCCAATAATGGATAAATAAACGTCACGTAGAAAAGGGATACCAATATTTTGGCATGCTTGTTCAAAAACGCTTAAACAAACTCGTTCAGTGTCAAGCAACAAACCATCCATATCAAAAATTGCGGCTTTATAACGCATTAAATAACCTTTGTTTCTGTTTATAGCATTCCTACTTGGAGTTGCAGGGGGGGCTGTGTGTATTTTCCCCAATCACATAGTCTATCTATGCTCATGGGGATTATGAGAGCCATCCGTGGCTCTCACCACAGGCCAGCCTACGGCTGTTCAAATTTGTTCCAGACAAATTTGTCACTCACTTGCCGTCTACCTGCAACTCCAAGTTGTTTGGGTCTATGATCATGGTGATTCACTTGCTTGTTGTTTTATATATCACTGTTTAATCATGAAAATCATAGGATTGGTCGAGATCGTTTCTATGACTTGAGTTATTATGACAAAAGGTTAACGTCTTGGTCACAATATCGACGGTTCTTATTGGTTTCCAGAACCAAGTCATCATCTAGCAATTATTGGGTAGGGTAAACAAAGTTGAAGTCAATATCAATCAAGCAGTGGATGCCTGGGTTATATCAGCTCAAAGATTATAAAAAAGAATGGTTACGTGATGATGTGCGTGCCGCTTTTTCAGTGGTGGCCGTCGCATTACCCGTTGCGATTGCTTATGCCCAGTTAACAGGGGTTTCGGCCATTGTTGGTCTCTATTCTTGTGTATTACCCATGATGGTTTATGCATTATTTGGTACTTCGCGGCAATTAGTCGTCGGGCCTGATGCCGCAACGTGCGCGGTGGTAGCCGCCGTCGTCACGCCTCTGGCAGCGGGGGATCCCACTAAGCATTGGCAGTTGGTGATTACGATGACAGCGATGACGGGGGTTTGGTGCTTGATTGCCAGCCGTTTTCGTTTAGGCCTTTTTGCTGATTTTTTATCGCGCCCCATTTTACTTGGTTTGCTCAACGGGGTCGCTTTAACCATTATGGTTGGTCAGCTTAGTAAAGTGTTTGGTATCCAATATGAGCATAGAGATCTACTTGAGCGAATAGCCGAAGCTCCTTTTCGTTTACTGGAATTGCATTGGCAGACGGTTATTGTCAGCGTGATTACTTTAACGGTTTATTATGTCTCTAAACGCTATCGTCCGGCATGGCCAGCTGCGATGCTAGCCATTGTGGTCGCTGCTATACTGGTTTGGTTAGTTAAACTCGATAGTTACGGTGTCATGGTGGTTGGTAGCGTAGATGGCGGGCTACCGATATTCCAAGCGCCGGCATTTGAGGTTGGTGTAACGCGGGAGCTGGTTGTGCCTGCGCTTAATTTAGCGGTAGTGAGTTTTGTTAGTATGATGTTGACCGCACGTAGTTTTGCTGCGAAAAATGGTTATGATATCAATCCAGATAAAGAGTTCCGAGCGCTTGGGCTCGCGAATTTGGCGTCCGCTTTTTCACAAGGTTTTGCTATTAGTGGTGCGGATTCTCGTACTGCTGTTAACGATGCGAATGGTGGAAAATCACAGTTAGTGTCGATCATTGCAGCAGGCGTGATTGGTATTGTTGCTATTTTTCTTTATCGTCCATTGCAATATATTCCGAGTGCGGCTTTAGGGGTTGTTTTAATTATCGCTTCGATGTCGTTGCTTGATCTGAAAGGCGTTTGGGCTTTACGGAAACGTAATCGTGATGCTTTTTATTTATCGTCGATTACTTTGATTGCCGTTTTAATTGTCGGTGTTATTCCTGGTATTACTCTGGCGGTTTTACTTGGTTTGTTCCAATTTTTACGCGTAGTGATGCGACCTAGTGATCAATGTTTAGGTTTAGATAAAGATGGCACCATCCGTACTATAGATGATTCGAATAAAGCGACCTCAATTCCTGGGCTTTTAATCTACCGTTTTAACTCACCCTTAACCTATTTTAATGCGCCTTATTTTAAAACTCGTTTATTAGAAAAAGTGGATCAAAGTGAACAGCAATTAAGCTGTATTGTGGTTGACGCTGTTGCCAGTTTTACTCATTTGGATCTCAGTGTTATGGCTGTTCTGGTTGAAACACAGATGCTGCTCAAAAAGCGTGTTATTCGTTTGATTCTTGCCGGACGAAAACGCAGTTTACGCCAATGGTGTGATATTGCAGGAGTGCCAGTGGGAGAGGGTGGTTTAGTTTTACGTGCAGATATGTATGTAGCGATTAAATTGACTGGCTGTTATCGACAAGCGATTGAAGAAGGTCTGATCCCAACCGTGCAAAAAGCGCCACACCCGGAAGATCCTCCTAAAGCCATTCCTGAGGTGGCTTAACGATTCAGCCCACCTCTCAGTGGGCTGAATCAACTCGATTTAAAAGCCTTTGATATTTTCCGCTTCGAGCTCAGTGAAATACTTGACGGTTTTCACTTTCAGCTCTTGCGTTGCTGCGGCATCACAAACGATGACAGATTTAGGGTGTAACTGCAGTGCTGATACTGTCCACATATGATTAACTGAACCTTCAACAGCGGCTTGTAAAGCTAATGCTTTGTTATGGCCAGTGACTAAGATCATGATTTCTTCAGCGTCCAATAAGGTACCGACACCAATAGTCAGCGCATATTTAGGCACTTGATTAATATCACCATCAAAAAATCGTGAATTAGCAATACGCGTATCTTCGGTTAAGGTTTTTATACGTGTTCTTGAAGAGAGTGAAGAGGCAGGTTCGTTAAAAGCGATATGGCCATCATTACCTACGCCTCCCATAAAAAGATTAATTTTGCCATAAGACTTAATTTTCTCTTCATAGCGCTGACATTCCGCATCATGATCATCAGTATTACCATTAAGTAAATTAATGCTTTCTGCTGGGATGTCGATGTGGTCGAAGAAATTTTTATGCATAAAGGAATGGTAAGATTCGGGGTGATCTTCAGCTAAACCAATATATTCGTCCATATTAAAAGTAACCACATGCTTAAAACTCACCTTTCCAGCCTGGTGAAGCTCAATTAACGCTTTGTAGGTTGCGAGTGGTGTTCCTCCGGTTGGGAGACCAAGTACAAAAGGGCGTTCTGCTGTTGGTGCAAATTTATTAATACGATTGGCAATATGTACTGCTGCCCATTTTCCGACCTGTGCGGCGTGTTGAAGCGGAATTAATCTCATTAGTGACCCCTATCAATGGAAGAGCCTTTCTCAATATCAGTGTATTTGGCGTTCTGATGTATACCCCTTTTACTTGAAGCTACAACACTATCCCCTTCCTACTTGAAGCTGCAGGGGTGTTGGCTACGTTTGTTCGCCCCAATCACATAGTCTATCTATGCTCATGGGGACTTACTCACTTGCCGCCTACCTGCAACTCCAAGTTGTTTGGGTATATTTGCTATGCACTTTCGCTGCGACTCTAAGTTGTTTGAGTATAGATTGAGAAAGCATGATGAATTATTTTTCATTATAAAATAAGTTATCAGTAACAGCCATGCTTTGTGTCAAATATTTCGAAGATATTGCTGTTACTGTTCATTTTAACGCTTATTTTTACTTTTTTTGCTCATCTGTATTTTTTGATTTTGTCCCCTAAGTAACAAAATTTACTTAGATAATTAAGTTGTGGTGGCGATCGCAAGATAAATTTTTGGCGTAAGGATCAAATGTGATCCATACTTTAAAACAAGCACTAGTGAGGATGTCATTATGAAAAATGAACTTGAATCCAGTAAGATCTTACATGCTTACGAAAAGGTTATGGCGTGTGGGACATCAACCGAATTTGGCAAAATTTACCAAGGGATAGAAGCGTGTTCCGACTACGATGGTTATACGGTATATTTACGCGGTAATGGTGTTGAGCTCAAAGTCGGTTTTCATAACACCTATCACTTAGAGTATGACCAAGAACATCTGCGTGATAGTTTTTTAAAAAAGTTGGCTGAATTAACTAAATAGTCATCTCAAGTAATGGGTTAATTAAGGTATGCTTGATAAATATACACTTTCAGCTTGATGCAGTAGCGGGAGAGATTACTTTTGTTGACTTCAATCACCTAGTTTTTCTATGCTGATGGAGATGAACTCACTTACCACCTACCTGCACGCCACGTGGTTTGGGTATAAAACAAAGCCCCAAGCGGTAAGCTATTGGGGCTTTGGGAGAAAGATTTGTTGGTATCTAGGGCTATTAGACAGCCCAATGACTGTACCCCATTATTTCGCCTATGCAAGAGTACAATAATCGGGCTTTGACATAACGCTCATTTTAAAAGCTAATGAAGATAAATATACCCTTCCTACTTGAAGCGGCAGGGGTGTTGGCTACGTTCGTTCGCCCCAATCACATAGTCTATTTATTCTCATGGGGACTATGAGAGCCATCCGTGGCTCTCACCACAGGCCAGCCTACGGCTGTTCAAACTTGTCACTCACTTGCAGTCTGTTATTGCCAAGTAAGCCAGTATTTCTAAGTGAGAGTTGACTAATCTTCTTCCACCAGACTTGGCTCATCATCGGTATAATCGTCAGCCGCATCTGGTTTATTACGACCATTAAGAGTATGAAAGCGTTTACGACCGCGCGCCAAGCGTACGTATTTTATCCAAACTCGCTCAATTTTGCTGCTGGCAAGTTCTGGGTTATTTAGCACTTCAAGAAAATGTTGTTCCTCAGCATTATCGGGAGCAAGCTCTCCAGACTCTAGTCCTAGCATGGTATCACCATACTTAATCAATAATTCTTCTTCACCTAAAGTGAAATCGCCAGATTTAGCAAAACCGCGGGGAAATTTTTTAGTATCGTAAAACCGTTTTTTACCTTGACGAAAAATTGTTTCAGACATGTCAACCTCGTGTGATGTTGCGGGGTACTTGGTTAGCGACAGTAGAGTAAACAACCTCACTTTGCTGCTCTTGCTGTGCATTTTAGTACTCGACGACTTAGTTGTGGATTACGGCGAAAGTTAGGCGCAAACTCTCGAAAAGAAAAACAAAAATTTTTTATCGTCATAATTGTCGTTACTTGTTAATCTTCACCTGTAACTACAGAGGGTTTAATAATGGACGTAAAAGTCTTTCGTACTTTTCTCGAATTGGCCA
>SLFB01000112.1 GCA_007124475.1 Vibrio sp.
GCGCTCGGTCATTGCCATCCGGTAACGGTTTAACTCAAGAGGTTGAAAACCTTCTGGTTTCCAGCCCACAGTCCAGAAAGTTTGCTCAACATTGCCTTTTGGCAGTGATAAGACTTCCGGTAACTGCACTTGATTAAGGCCAGACATCACCGTTGCTAGTTTATCATTGATGCTATAAGACACGGTGCGGTATTGCTCAAGCACCTCGCCATCGCGATCCACTAAATCAGCTCGTAATGGTAAAAAGCTATTTTCATCGATCCACAGTACGTAGGAATAACGTAAACCATCTTTAGGGACAACTCTCAGCACTTGACAAGCAACGCCTGCCTCACGAGCCCGTCCCATTTTGACGAAATCATAATATTGGCTTAGCTTTCCTATATCGCTATTCAACATTGGGATGATCGGAGCAACCATAGTGCCAGATTCAATGGTAAATGGCTCAACACCAGGTTCAATGTAACTGACTTCATTCCCTCGTCGGATAACTTCCCGTACTGGACCACTGAGGTAGATCAAATGAGCAAACTGCTGTTCACCTTGACGCGCATGACGATACAACAAAGGCTCAATGCTGTTTTTCTTTAATAAAAAATAAGATAATTCATAGTTAAGATGCTGACTCGCGTCATTCATCTGATGCAACAAGCTTTGTGCTGAAGTGTTTTCAGCAAAAACCTGACTGACATGCAAACTCAATAGCGTCAGCGCACTGATAAGAAGTTTTCTCATTCCACTACCGGTTCAGCTAAGTGAGTGTGTGTATTTAGATTATCACTATTCAAGCGAAGTTGTAGTTCATAATCTTGCAGTAAAGCATTAATTCTTCGCCGCTGCTCTTGCATGCTCGATTCTGAACTATTGTGCCGGTTGACCGATT
This sequence comes from Vibrio sp., assembly GCA_007124475.1. Classification (GTDB taxonomy): domain Bacteria; phylum Pseudomonadota; class Gammaproteobacteria; order Enterobacterales; family Vibrionaceae; genus Vibrio. The sequence continues at coordinate 884 of SLFB01000112.1, forward strand.
CTCGAGTTAAACTCACTGGCTCAACACTTCCGGCAAATGGAATGGTTTGCAATACAGGTAGTTGCTCATCATGGGCTCCTACCGTTTCACCACCGTATTGTTGAATCCCAACAATAACCGCTAACGAGACACTCGCCGCAATCGCGACCTGGCCAAGCTGAGCAAACCAGCTCGGTAACTGACGGCGGGCTTTGCTTACTACAGGCTGCTCTTCAAGTTCCGCTACTGGTGTTACTTGTCGTGATGCAAAGGTACTTACTTTACTATGGGCAGGCTCATTCTCTAACGCCAATGCCACCTTATCAGCAATGTTCCAGTCAGAGCTAGCTGGAGCATCCCCCCGTAATACATCACCAATAAGATGATAATGTTGCCATGTTGCTAGGCTTTCCTCATCGTTTGCTATCGCTTGTAACAGCGATTTATCGATCATTTCGCCATCTATCAGCGCAGAAAGCTTTTCATTATCAGTCATTCTTTTCACCATATTGATTGCTCGACTCGATGAGTTATAAAAGCGGTTTTATGCGCTTTTCAACCGCTTCACGCGCTCGGAAGATACGGGAACGTACTGTACCAACAGGACAATCCATCACTTCAGCGATCTCTTCGTAGCTTAAGCCTTCCAGCTCTCGCAACGTCATTGCGGTTTTCAAATCTTCAGGTAGTGCTTCAATTGCTTGGAAAACTACCTGCTTTAATTCCTTGGACAGCGTAATGTTTTCTGGGTTCGATATTTCTTTTAACGCATGACTATTTTCTTGAAACTCAGCCTCTTCAGCGTCGATGTCACTCGCCGGAGGACGTCGACTTTGAGCCACAATGTGATTTTTTGCCGTATTGACGGCAATACGATATAACCAAGTATAAAATGCACTTTCACCACGAAACGAAGGTAAAGCGCGATAAGCTTTAATAAAGGCTTCCTGTGCGACATCAGGCACATCTCCAGCATTACTCACATACCGCGAAATAAGATTACACACCTTATTTTGGTATCTAATGACCAAAAGATTAAACGCCTGCTTATCTCCATTCTGAACTCGCTCAATGAGAACTTGATCGGTCAGTTGCTCGTTCATTCAAGCGGTTACTCCTATTGTTATGACCCATTTTTCTTTTATGTGGGTTTTAATTATGCAGAATGCTTGCTTGACACCGCTGCTTACATGAGCACTATTGTGACTGAATTAGCCATAGAAAGTTCAACGGCAGGTAAAATTTTCTCTCTTACCTCAATTTATGGTGTAATTATATGCAAACCACTTAAAGTGATAGCTAAGCGGAAAATACGTTCATCTCGATAAGCAGAGATAAACGGCGTGATTCGTATCAACGAACATCGTTAACACGGCTAAAACTGCAAGTAAACGAGGTATACCGTTAGTTCGGGTATAATCCCAGGGTCAATTGACCCTTAGTAACACAATAGTAAAGATAACTGGCAAAAATAACTAGCAAATGCCTTGCCAAGTTCCCTTTATCACTGTGGAAAATCTCTACTTAGCGCTCAGGAAGCGATTGTTTTATGAATAACTCTCGAGAACATCAATGTGACGTATTAGTGGTCGGTAGCGGAGCAGCAGGCCTTTCTTTGGCACTGCAAGTTGCGGACCACTGTAATGTGATCGTATTGAGTAAAGGACCTCGCAGTGAAGGGGCAACCTATTATGCACAAGGTGGCATCGCTGCTGTATTTGATGAATCGGACAGTATCGAATCTCATGTGCAAGACACACTGGTAGCAGGAGCAGGGATTTGCGAACCTGATACGGTCAGGTTTATTGCAGAGCATGCTAAAACTTGTGTGCAGTGGTTAATTGATGGTGGGGTGCCTTTTGACCGTGAAGAAAACGACGCTACCGGTCAACCTCGTTATCATCTTACCCGTGAAGGAGGCCATAGCCATCGTCGGATCTTACATGCTGCTGATGCCACCGGTATGGCGATGCAAACCTCCTTGCAAGATAACGTTCACCAACACCCCAATATTCGTATATTTGAACGTTATAATGCTTTAGATCTTATTACCGAGGATAAAATCGGTGGTGATGCCAACAAAATTGTCGGGGCATACGTTTGGAACCGTAATGATGAACATGTAGAAACCGTTCGAGCTAAATTCGTTGTCCTCGCCACAGGCGGCGCATCTAAAGTGTATCAATACACCTCAAACCCTGACGTTTCATCCGGTGATGGCATTGCCATGGCATGGCGCGCCGGATGCCGTGTGGCTAACCTTGAATTTAATCAATTCCATCCCACTTGTTTATATCATCCAGAAGCTCGTAATTTTTTACTCACCGAAGCACTACGCGGTGAAGGCGCTTATCTGCGTCGCCCCGATGGTAGCCGCTTTATGTTGGAGTTTGATCCTCGGGCGGAGCTAGCTCCACGTGATATAGTCGCACGAGCTATCGACTACGAGATGAAACGTTTGGGGGCTGATTGTATGTACTTAGATATCAGTCATAAACCCGCAGAGTTTATCACTAAGCACTTCCCTACTATCCATGGTCGATTACTCGATCTTGGTATCGATATGACCAAGGAGCCCATCCCTATTGTGCCTGCGGCTCACTACACCTGTGGTGGCGTTGTAATTAATCAACAAGGGCAAACCGATCTCAAACAGCTTTATGCCATTGGCGAAGTCAGCTATACCGGTCTGCATGGCGCTAACCGCATGGCTTCTAACTCGTTATTAGAATGTGTCGTCTATGCTTGGTCTGCCGCCCAAGATATCCTTAGTCAACACTCACAAGCTCAGATGCCAACCTCTTTACCTGCTTGGGATGAGAGTAAAGTCACTTGCTCTGATGAAGAGGTGGTTATTCAGCACAACTGGCATGAACTCAGATTATTTATGTGGGATTATATGGGAATAGTGCGAACCGATAAGCGGTTACAACGGGCATTGAGACGGATTCAATTACTGCAGCAAGAAATCCATGACTATTACAGTCACTTTAGAGTATCCAATAATTTATTGGAGTTACGCAATTTGCTCCAAGTTGCTGAATTAATGGTTCGCTGCGCGATGCAGCGTAAAGAAAGTCGTGGCTTACACTATACCTTGGATTATCCCGAGGCATTAGCCTCCAGTGGCCCTACCATTTTGTCACCAAAAAAAGAGGCTTAATCACTTTGATTAGACTCCCGCTGTAGACGAACCAGAAGCTGACGATAGTCAGCTTCTGCGCAACTATCGCGCCACAATAACAGCACTCCCTCAGTCGTGTAAAAACGCAAAAACCAACTACGATAAACCACACATACTCTGTGATAGTGACGCTCTTGATCTAAATGACGAATCATCCCTGAAAAATCAATATCAATACTTTGCTCAAAACACTCAGGTAACCAGACCTCAAGAGGTGAGGCTAATAAAAAGCATAGGATAACGAAACTGGCAGTAAGGGGGATAGGTGAAACCACAACCGCCCATATCAATAGCATTCTTAATTGCCACGCAACGATACGGGCGGATAATGAATATCCTAGTTTAAGCCTAACGGACTTTGCTGAGGTTATAAGCGACAATCTTGTCCACCATGGCAGCATGAGCCAAGTTTTCCGAGCGAGCATGCCCCATAATCCAAGCAAACAGATCTGGGTCATCACACTCAAGTAAAGCGACAAAGTCTTGTTGCTCTGATTCATTCAAGGTTTCAAAACACTCCTCAAAAAATGGCATAACGACCACATCAAGTTCCAACATGCCACGGCGGCACGCCCACTTAATACGCGCTTTTTCTTGTGTCGTGTACATCGTACTTCCTCACCTCTAATCAATTTTTCCAAGTGTAACAAGCAATAACCAATACAACTAGTGGCTTAATCACACTCCCTAATCAAGCTGACAAAAATCTTGATCCAGATTAACATAGTGATAAACATTGTCGTTAAGGTGAACAATATGAGCTGGGAAAATACCTTTACACCTATTTTAAAAACAACCACCGACCCATTACCAGAATTAGCGATCAGTCATCTTACTGACTGGGGAGTGATCGAGGTTGCTGGCGCGGATAAAAAATCTTATTTACAAGGCCAACTAACCTGTGATGTAGCCACTCTTGCTGAAAACCAAATGAGCTATGGTGCTCATTGTGATGCAAAAGGCAAAGTTTGGAGTGCTTTTCGCTTGTTTCATCACGGAGAGCACTATGCCATGCTGCAACCCGCCTCTGCGATTGCCGTTGAATTAACTGAATTAAAAAAGTACGCCATTTTTTCAAAAGTCACCATTAGCCACAGCCAAGATGTGGCTTTAGGCGTCATCGGCTCACAAGCTGAAGCATGGATCAATACCTTAAGTGATAGTCGCGATGATGTTCGCGCCTTAAAAGCAGGCACTGCGGTTAAAATCAGCTCACAACGCTGGTTATTGCTGATCAAACCCGAAGCGGTCGATGCTTTATTGGCGACAACAAACGCGCAACGCGTCAATTCCGATCTCTGGACTTACTGCGAAATTCAAGATGCTCTACCGATCATTACGCAAGAACAACAAAGTCTGCATATCCCTCAAGCACTCAACCTTCAGGCTTTAGGTGGGATAAGCTTTAATAAAGGCTGTTACACGGGCCAGGAAACCATTGCACGAGCTAAATATCGAGGTATTAATAAACGCGCTCTTTACCGTGTACAAGGCAATATTCAATCCCCACTATCTAATGATCAGCCGATAGAGTTAGAACGTTCAGTGGGTGACAATTGGCGCAAAGCGGGCGTATTAATGGCGCATTATTCCTATGCAGATCATCAAGCTATCGGCCTTATCGTATTGGCCAATGATCTCGATAGTGATACTCAGTTGCGTCTTGCTTCACAACCAGAGACACGTTGGAAAATGCAACCTTTGCCATATGCTCTTGATGAAAATTGAATCGCTATCAACGCCGATCCTGCGCTATTTAGAGCAATATAATGTTGATTATCAACTTTTACCTCATCGCACCCCCGCGATCAGTATTGAAGATGCCGCGCAGCAACGCGGTATCAATACTGAGCAAATGGTAAAATGCCTGTTACTACGAGATATGAGTGATCGGTTAGCTCTAGCCTGTGTTCCGGGCAATCGCCACGTGGATCCAAAAAAAGTGCGCGCCCATCTTAACTGGCGGCGTATGACGTGTGTCGCCCGTGAACAAGTAGAAGTGTTAACCGGCTACACGGTTGGTACCGTGACTCCGCTATGTTTAAAACA
>SLFB01000032.1 GCA_007124475.1 Vibrio sp.
TAGTTTTCAACCGGGTGATTATAGTTATAGTAAAGGAGAGTTTAAAAATGGGAGCCAGTTATCAACAAATGGTAGAACCACTCGCCTTTATTTTGATTCTCTTACTCTTGAAAATGCTAAATTAAATCCAAATGGGAAATCAGAAGATCTATTTATTTATGTTTCGGGCAGTTTGTCTGTTGCAGGTCTAAATGAAATTAACGCTATTGTTTATGTTGCTGGCGCGGTGACAATTGCTGGTAATGCTAAGCTTACTGGAGCGATTTCTGCAGGTGGAGCTTTAGATATTACGGAAAACAGTATTGTTAATATTGACTTGAATGCGGTTAATCAAGCGGATTTAATTGGTATGTGTCAGTCGGGTTTCTCTGAGTCACAGTGTTTTAGCGATAATTTTAATCACTCAGATTTAACTCAAAATTGGGTTAGGTTTAAAAGTAGTGGCGACTTTACCCCTAGTATCGTTAATAACCGTTTGAGATTAACTGAAGCGGTGCAAGATCAAGCTACGGCTGCTACTTTCCAACGGATATTTCCCGCCAAGGGTAATTTAGTTCGAGTCGAATTTGATTACTTTGCTTATGATGGGACAGGAGCTGATGGTGTAGCGATAGTTTTTTCTGACGCCGAAGTAACACCTCAAGTCGGTGCTTTTGGTGGTCCTCTTGGATACGGTTATAAAGTTGCCGAACAAAAACCAGGCTTTGCTGGAGGCTGGTTAGGTATTGGACTAGATGAGTATGGTAATTACTCAGTTGAGGGTGGAGGGAATAGCCTTGATAGTAGAAGGCGTCAATCAGTTGTATTAAGAGGCTCTGGAGCGGGATACTCAGGCTATAACTATTTGGCTGGAACTTGTAATAACGGCACAGTCAATACTAATGGTAATTGTTTATCCCCAGCTATTGATGGTAATAGTGGCAATCCATTACATCGTTATCGTATTACTATTGACTCACGGCAAAGTGATACTTCTGTTGTTACTGTAAGTCGACGTGTGGGAATAAATGGCAATTGGGAGGATCTAATTGGTCCCATTGATGTCATGACCTTTCAAGTTCAGCAAAATGTTCCGGATGAACTTTTTATGTCGATAACGGGCTCTACTGGTTCGGTAACGAACATTCATGAAATTGATGAGTTTGAAGTTTGCGCACTAAACTCTCGTCCTGTGGGGGAGCAAATTAATCATTTCCGTATCACACTTCCACAGCAAGCGTTAACCTGTGATGTGGCAGAGGTATCGGTAAAAGCCTGTGCTAATGGTGACTGCAGTAGCTCTTTTACTGAACCTGTTACGGCTAACTTAAAACCCAACTCATTACCAGGTGCGACAGGAGGATGGGTTAATGGCTCAACATTAAGTTTTAATAACGGGATTGGACAGGCTAAATTAAGGCGAAATCAAGCGGGACATGTCGAAGTTGGCGTTTTAGGCTCAAACCCTACCGCAGTCGCTTTTAATAACACCAAGTGCAGTTACAACGGTAGCCACTTTTCTGAAGCTAATTGTGTCGTAGAATTTGTTGACAGCGGGTTTGTACTTGATGTCCCCCATGCTTATGCCAATCAATTAGTTACTGGGACTATCACGGCATTAAGTAAAGGAGATAATCCTGAACTATGTATCCCCAGCTTTGCTGGTGTAGATAAAAATGTTTCATTGTGGAGTGAATATCTTATCCCTTCGGGAGGGCAAGGGTTTTCAGCAATGAATGTTGTCGTGGATGGTTCAGCTATTAGCAATAATAGCGCAGCCCCGAGTCATCGTAGTCTGTATTTTGATCAAAATGGTCAAGCGGAATTTGAACTAACCTATCGCGAAGCGGGAAGCTTAGCTTTGCACGCCAGTTTTACTGGCACTGACGATGAGCAAGACTTGCAATTGCAAGGTGAGACGATTTTTGTTCGTGTGCCTAAAGCTTTAATTGTACGAGCTGAAAATTACCATGGTGAAGATCAATTATGTGATAGCGACTACATAGAGTGTGGAATATTTGCACGTGCTGGTGAAGATTTTAAGTTAACCATTTCTCCTATTGCTTATTCATCTAATGATGATCATTTACCAATAAGTAACTTTGAGTATCAAGGTTTAGAGCTGAGCAATGAGGTTGTTGCTCCAGCAAAAATTGAACTAGGCGGTCGAGATGGTCAACTCAATAATCCCAGTTACGATCATCAACTGGGTGATACCACGACTATTTGGCGTAATATTAATGAAGTTGGCGTGTTTCAGTTTTCTATTAAACCACCAACTGTCTATTGGCTAACTGAAGATTTATTTATCAATTTAGCGGAGGAAGGGTTAGAGATAGAGGTTGTGCCTTCCGGGCCGATAGGCCGCTTTATCCCGGCATATTTTGATGTCTCACCGATGACGGTGTCATTAGCTGCAGCTTGCAACAGCGATGAAAAGGCTTTTACCTATCTAGGTCAGCCGTTTGCTTATGCCAACAATCCTGGTCTCTATTTACAGCCCAAATCAGGTAGTGGTTCTGATACGCTGAATTATTTAATTGGACCATGGTGGCGTTATGACAACCAATGGGCGGATAGAGAGTATAGCAATGAAATTAATGACCTCACGATCGCTTTTACGAACGAATTGCCCGAACCAGTGATTCGCCAATCAACATCAACCAGTGGTGTGCTCCTTAATCATGAGCAGCTTAGCTATCAAAAACCGATAGAGCCGATGGTTCCGTTCAATGCAGACTTTAACTTACGCTTGCCAATCAATGATCTAACAGACAGTGATGGTGTCTGTTATCGAGCGGATTATTTCACCCCCTGTTTGGAATATACCTTTGAAAATATCGACCAAACCATGCCACTGTATTGGGGGCGTTTAACCATTGAAGATGTGTTTGGCCCTGAAACACAAGGCTTACAGCAAACAATCATCACTGAGTATTACACCTCAGCAGGATTTGTGACTAACAGCCATGATAATTGCACTGAATTACCGGTACTAAGTGCCTTTGAGTTTGAATCGGACGATTTTAGTGTTAACCAAGGTGGGCCAACGCCTCCTCTCGTTACCGTAACTATACAACCAGATACAAGCCCATTGACTTTAGAGCAAGGGGTGAGAAGTTTAAACTATACCGCGCCGGGGGTAAGCAATCGCGGTGTGATCAAAGCGCTACTCAATTTAGAACAGCATGGGCTGCCTTGGCTGCGCCGTTATAATGCTCAAAGTGAAACCTGGGATGATAGTGTCGCTGGCCAAGTGCAATTTGGCTTGTACCGTGGCAATGACCGAGTGATATGGTGGCGAGAAGGCAATTAAGCCGCTGATTTCCTCTCAGATCGCCCCTTAAGTTAGGGAATGGTCAGAAATTATGGGTTTTCCTTCATGTTTATGGATCAACGCCTTGCTGTGATTGCAAGGCGTTGGTACATTTAGTGCAATTTTATTTTTATTCACCTCGCAGGACGAACGAAGATTATGTTTAAGAAACTTCGTGGCATGTTTTCCAATGACCTATCAATAGATTTAGGTACTGCCAACACACTTATTTATGTAAAAGGACAAGGGATTGTTCTTGATGAGCCTTCTGTAGTTGCTATTCGCCAAGACAAAGGTCGTGGTGGAAAAACCGTTGCTGCCGTGGGGCATGCAGCGAAACAAATGCTGGGTCGTACGCCGGGCAATATTTCTGCGATTCGCCCAATGAAAGATGGTGTGATTGCTGATTTCTATGTTACTGAGAAAATGCTGCAGCATTTTATTCGTCAAGTGCATGACAACAGCGTACTAAAACCAAGCCCTCGCGTGTTAGTGTGCGTGCCTTGTGGTTCAACGCAAGTTGAGCGTCGCGCTATTCGTGAATCAGCCCTCGGCGCTGGCGCGCGTGAAGTCTACCTAATTGACGAGCCAATGGCGGCGGCGATTGGCGCTGGCTTACGTGTTTCTGAGCCAACCGGCTCAATGGTGATCGATATCGGTGGTGGTACCACTGAAGTCGCGGTTATCTCACTCAATGGTGTAGTTTATTCTTCCTCGGTACGTATCGGTGGTGACCGTTTTGATGAAGCGATCATTAACTATGTGCGTCGTAACTACGGTAGTTTGATCGGTGAAGCCACTGCTGAAAAGATCAAACATGAGATAGGTTCTGCTTACCCAGGCGATCAAGTGCTTGAAATTGAAGTCCGTGGTCGAAATTTGGCAGAAGGGGTTCCGCGCAGCTTCACCCTTAATTCCAATGAAATTCTGGAAGCGCTGCAAGAGCCATTAAGTGGCATTGTTTCTGCGGTGATGGTGGCCTTAGAGCAGTGTCCGCCAGAGCTAGCGTCTGATATCTCAGAAAACGGTATGGTACTTACCGGCGGTGGCGCACTATTAAAAGAGCTCGATCGTTTATTAACCGAAGAAACAGGTATCCCAGTGGTGATTGCTGAAGACCCGCTGACTTGCGTTGCTCGTGGTGGTGGTAAAGCGCTAGAAATGATCGACATGCATGGTGGCGATTTATTTAGCGATGAGTAATATGCTCATTACACGTTGCAGCTATCTCTTTACCTGATTTGATTGGTTATCTCAGCTCTTTTAGGGGAATAAAACGGCATTGTGCCCAAACCATTTGCAGTGGCAGCTCGCTGACAAGGGAGTAAGTCCCCATTAGCATAAGCAGACGATGTGATTGAGGCGAACCAACCTAGCTTGCAGCTGCAAATAGCAAGGGTATAACGCATGTGCCCTGCCTCACGGTAATTATGTTGTGGGGCGGGGCACGTTTACTTGTAATCTAAGTTAAAAGTAATGATATATTCAAGGCGATGCATGATGCACAATTCACCAGTCATTACCGTTTGGGTTGTTTAATATGAAGCCGATATTTGGTCGAGGCCCCTCTTTGCAACAGCGTCTTTTTTTTGCTGTTGTCCTATCAGCAAGTTTGATGTTGGCTGATACTCGCCTGGATGCTTTTTCGCAAGTTCGCTATTTATTGAATAGTGCTATCGCCCCTGTGCAATATGCCGCTGATGTACCGCGTACTCTGTTTGACGGCCTGTATGATCGAGTTAGCTCTCGGCAGCAACTGATCGACAATCGGGATTCATTACAACGGCAAGTGTTATTACTCAATAGTGACCTGTTACTTTTGGAACAATATCGAGAAGAAAACCAAAGACTCAGAAAGTTACTGGGTTCAGATTTTGTGCGTGATGAGCGAAAAGTGGTTGCTGAAGTGATGGGGGTTGACACCTCACCTTACCGTCACCAAGTGGTGATTGATAAAGGACGAGCCGATGGTGTTTACGAAGGCCAACCTGTGATTAATGACAAAGGGATTGTGGGCCAAGTAACTTTTGTTGCCGCTCATAACAGCCGGGTATTATTGTTGATTGATCCTAATAGCTCGATTCCAGTTCAGAATCTACGTAGTGATATTCGTGTTATTGCTTCTGGTAATGGACAACAAGCAGAGATCCAACTGGATCACGTTCCCACCAGTACCGATATGCAAGTGGGGGATATGTTAGTGACTTCTGGTTTAGGCGGCGTTTATCCCGAAGGCTATCCAGTGGCTTTGATCTCAGAAGTGGATCGAGACACTCGCCGTGAGTTTGCAATGATTAAGGCAACCCCAGTGGTGGATTTTCATCGTTTACGCTATTTACTCTTGATTTGGCCAAATGAAGATCGCCAGCAGCAGGTATTACAAGCGGATCCTCAACGTATGCTTAAGGAGGCCGGTAATGGCTCGCAGTGATTGGTCTAGTCGCTTGGTGATTTGGGGCTCATTCCTTCTGGCCTTAATAGCGCAAACGATCCCTTGGCCTGGTATGCTTGATTTATTACGACCATCTTGGTTGTTGTTGGTGGCTTGCTATTGGGTGATGGCTTTACCACATCGGGTCAATGTCGGTACCGCCTTAGTGATTGGTTTATTGTGGGATTTATTGCTCGGTTCGACCCTTGGTATCCGTGGCATGATGATGTCGATTGTGATTTATCTCGTCGCCGTCAACTTTTTAGTATTACGTAATATGGCGTTATGGCAACAAGCCATCATTATTGCCTTTTTGGCCATGGGTTTAGAGTTGCTGATTTTTTTAGGTGAATTTTTAATCCAAGATGTGACATTTAATCCTTTTACTCTCTGGAGTGGTGTCGTCAGCTGCATACTATGGCCATGGCTATTTTTATTATTGCGTCGAATCCGTCGTCATTGGAATGTGAAATAATGAATAAAAGATTATTACTGGCTTCAGGCTCTCCAAGGCGTCGAGAGCTACTTAGCCAACTCGGTTATCAATTTGACGTTGTGGTGCCGAATGTGCCAGAAGAACGTCAGCCACAAGAGTCACCAGCGGATTATGTCACTCGGCTCTCGGTTGATAAAGCCCAGGCTGGACTGGCGATGGCAGAGCAGGGGGCAATCGTACTTGGCTCAGATACGATAGTGGTGATGGATAAAAATGTATTAGAAAAACCACAAGATTTTCAGGATGCTCAACGTATGCTTGAGCAATTGTCTAACCGCTCTCATCACGTGATGACAGCGGTAACTGTCGCCAGCCAGCATCATAGTCGTACTACGCTTGTTAACACAGAGGTGTGGTTTAAGGTTTTATCATCACAAGAGATAGCAGATTACTGGCAAACCGGTGAACCTTGTGACAAAGCGGGAAGCTATGCGATTCAAGGTTTAGGTGGTCGATTTGTGACGCGAATAGAAGGCAGCTACTACGCTGTTGTCGGCTTACCTCTCTATGAAACGGATCAGCTCCTGCACGAATTTTTATAACTTAGATCATTGAGGTGCGCTCATGAGTGCGGAGTTGTTATTAAATGTGACCCCAAGTGAAACTAGGGTTGCGATGATTGAAGATGGGGTCTTACAAGAAATCCACATCGAACGAGAAGCCAAACGTGGCCTTGTCGGCAATATTTATAAAGGCAAAGTCAGCCGAGTATTACCTGGTATGCAGGCGGCATTTGTTGATATCGGTTTAGATAAAGCGGCTTTTTTGCACGCTTCAGATATTGTTCCCCATACCGAATGTGTTGCTGAAAACGAAAAGCAACAATTTAAAGTCCGTGACATATCCGAATTAGTTCGCCAAGGGCAAGATATTGTCGTGCAAGTGGTTAAAGATCCGCTTGGTACTAAAGGGGCGCGTCTAACAACCGATATTACCCTGCCGTCTCGTTACTTAGTGTATATGCCGGGAGCTATCCATGTTGGCGTATCACAACGAATTGAAAGTGAAAAAGAACGTAATCGACTGAAAAACTGTGTTGCTAACTATTGCGATGAATACGGTGGTTTTATTATTCGCACGGCTGCTGAGGGAGCCAACGAGCAAGAACTGGCTCAAGATGCCGCCTTTTTAAAACGTTTATGGCGTAAGATCATTGAGCGTCGCAGCAAATACAAAACCCGCACCACACTCTATGGTGAATTAGGTTTAGCGCAGCGTATTTTACGTGATTTTGTCGGTACTGAGTTAACTCGCATTTTGGTGGATTCACGCAGTGAATACGATAACTTAGTCGAGTTTACTTCAGAGTATGTCCCTGAATTGACGGACAAATTAGCCTTGTATGAAGGTGATAAACCGATTTTTGATATGTATGACACCGAAAATGAGATCCAACGTTCCCTTGAGCGTAAAGTGGAGCTTAAGTCCGGTGGTTATTTGATCATTGATCAAACCGAAGCCATGACAACCGTTGATATCAATACCGGAGCATTTGTCGGGCGGCGCAACCTTGAAGAGACAATCTTTAATACCAACATTGAAGCCACTCAAGCTATTGCCCGTCAGCTACGTTTGCGTAACCTTGGTGGCATTATCATCATTGATTTTATTGATATGATCTCTGATGACCATCGTCAGCGCGTGGTTGCTTCTCTGGAGGCGGCATTAAGTAAAGATCGGGTGAAAACCAATATTAACGGGTTTACTCAACTGGGTTTGGTGGAAATGACCCGTAAACGCACGCGCGAAAGTATTGAACATGTCTTGTGTTCTACTTGTCCAACTTGTGAAGGTCGAGGCAGCGTGAAAACGGTGGATACGGTGTGTTTTGAAATTTTACGTGAAATCACCCGTGTTAATCGAGCTTATGATGCTGACCAGTTTGTTGTTTATGCTTCTCCTGCTGTGGCAGAAACTTTGCAAGGTGATGAATCACACTCTTTGGCCGAATTAGAAGTGTTTATTGGTAAGCAAGTTCGCATTCAGCCGGAGCCTTTGTATGTTCAAGAACAATTTGACGTTGTGATGATGTAAGTAGGGTTATCGGTGCTTTCAATTTTTACTCGCTTGGGGCGAATCGTACTGTGGTTGTTAGTCAGCGTGCTGGTGATATTGGCTTTGCTCATCACCAGCTTGCGTGTGCTATTACCAGAGATGAATCGTTATAAAGATCATATTCAAGATTGGGTCGGTGAGCATACTGAGATTCAAATCACGATTGATGATGTGCGTGGCTTTTGGCGTAACACTCATCCATCTTTAGTGTTGGAAAATGTGCATGCCCATTTAGCGGATGGTAGCCAAATCCAATTAGACACCGCAAGAATAGATATTGAATTTGATCTGCTGGAAAGTGTGCGCCAGCGTACGCCGGTGGTGGCAAACTTAGTTATCTATCAGCTCAACCTGGATATACGTTCGGTTGACTGGTTGGCACTTAACCAATCTAGCAATGGGCGTTCGGCTCAAGTTGAGCATCAAGGGCGTACTTTACAGCGTCTGGATGACTTGTTTTTGCGCCAACTGGATGATTTTTCAATTCTAGATTCTACCATTCTTTATCAAACGGTGGCCGGGGATCATCGTCAACTGGATGTGGAAAAGCTGCATTGGAAAAATCGGGGACGTCAACACAGTGCAGAAGGGATAGTTAGTCTTTCCGATACTCAAATTAACTCTTTGCAAGTAAGTGCTCACTTTGAAGATCATGGTTCTTTAGCCGATATCTCAGGGCAATTTTACGTTAGCGCTGATAAATTGCGGGTCCGCCCTTGGTTAACCCAGTACCTGGCCAAAGAGACGGGGATAGAGCGAGGCTTGGTGAGTTTTAATGCTTGGGTGACTTTACAACATAATCAGCCAGTAGATGGTTATATAGAATTGAAGCCATCGGAGTTGATTTGGCAGGCTTCAGAGCGCAATGAGTTACTGCTGGAATCAGGTCTTGTTCAGCTTTCTCCCACTGATAATGGTTGGCAAGTAAGTGCGCACTCACTTAATTTGCGTACCAATGACACGCCATGGCCTGAGCTGGATTTTGCTTTTGATTGGCAGCCCGAAGGATGGCGCTTGAATGTTTCACAGCTCGCTTTGCAAGCTGTCTCGCCTTTAGCGACTTTGTTACCTGATTCAAATACGATAGAAACCTGGCTGACTCAATTACAGCCACAAGGACGGCTCGAAGACTTACGCGTCACTCAGTTAGATGAGCAACAGCTGAATTATTCTGCCCAGCTGGTTGATGCTGGTATAAATCAGTGGCAGCTGCTACCCGGTATTGAGCAATTACAGGCCACTGTTTATGGTAGCAGTGATAAAGCCGTCATTCACGCGAATATTATTGATCAAGTGCTGCCGTATGGTGATGTGTTTCAAGCCCCGTTAAATATGCAGCAAGCTGAGCTGGCTTTAGTCTGGCAACGGGATGAGCATGGTTGGCAGCTATGGGCAGATAAAGTTTCTGCCGCTACGGCTGATCTGTCAGTGTTAGGTGCATTTCGACTGGATGTACCTAATCAAGGCAATCCATTTTTATCTTTTTACGCAGAAGCTGATGTACACAATGCTGGTGAAACATGGCGTTATTTACCTACTAGAGCTTTAGGCCAATCGCTGACCGATTATTTGTCCACCGCGATTCAAGGAGGACAAGTCAATACGGCTAAGTTGCTATGGTACGGTGAGTTAGCGGAATTTCCTTATCAAGAAAATAACGGAATTTTCCAAGCTTGGGTGGGGTTAAGAGAGGCGCAATTTAGCTTTGATACTGCTTGGCCCGCGATTACTGATTTGCAGTTGGATCTTTTGTTTGAAAACGATGCGATGTATTTGGATTCTCGCGCCGCGCGTTTGATGGAGGTTTCAGCCTCACGCATCGTCGGACAAATCACTCACTTGGCGGAAGATGGATGGTTAGAGCTGACCGCGACGGTTGATGGCCAAGGTAACGCGGTGCGAGATTATATGACCGCCAGCCCACTAGTTGACTCAGTGGGAGCCGCTTTGACAGCGATTGATATTCGTGGTGCTGTCGAATCGCAATTTCAATTGGCAATCCCTTTTGCTACTGGGCATGACGTTCGAGCTTGGGGGTGGGCTGATTTAGCCGATAATCAAGTGGCAATCGATGCGCCAGCAATGCTATTGGACAATGTTGTTGGTCGGATCCAATTTGATAATGCTCTGGTCTCAGCTGCTGGTTTAACGGCCAATTTATTGGATCAACCGATTTCGCTCGATTTTAAAGGAGACACAGCGCCTAATAGCTATCATGTCGCGATTGATGTGGTCGGAGAATGGTCAGTGACGCCTTTAGCCCCTTATATAGGTAAGCAGTGGATTGAGCCTGTTTCTGGTTATGCGCCTTGGCAGATGGGGATTAATATTCAGCTCAATGATGTGGGCTTTACCTATCAGCTCGATGCGAAAGCCAATTTACAACACATCGCCAGTGATTATCCCTATCCGCTCTATAAGGCGGATAATAGCCATGGCCAAGCTCGCTTGCAGGCTTCAGGTAATCAACAAGCCATTTCTGCTCGTTTACAAGTCTTGGATGCTAAATATCAAGCTGAAATTGATATTAGTGAGTCACAGCCACAGATGAGCGCCAGTTATTTACTGCTCGGCTCAGGGAGTTTCAAAATTAGTCCAGTGGTTGGGCATGATGTGCAAATTCGTACCGAGCAATTTAACCTCGACAAGTGGTTGCAGGCGATTGAAGTAGCCCAATCCATGGCCGATGATTCCGCTACTGGTACGGGGAGTTTTCCTACTTTACCATTGCCTGAACGTATCAATCTAAATGTGCAACAGTTGACTTTAGCTGGCTTAGATTGGCATGAAGTAGAACTTCAGGCGCGACAGCGCTCTGTGGGTTGGCAAGTGAGTGTGCGCAGTCAAGAAGTGGCAGGGCAAGCGACTTATATTCAACCCTATGATCTCACGGTGTCGTTACAGCACTTACATTTGTATCTTCCTCAGCTTGAACAAACTCAGAGCCGTCGAGAGCATGTATTGATTGATCGTGAGAAACAAGATGCGCCCTTGATTAGTGAGTTTGATCGACAGTTTCATCAATTGATGCCCAATTTAACCTTAGTGATCGATGATTTTTGGTTACAAGGCTATAGCGTTGGCCGAGTGAATATGGACTTTCAGCGTCAAGGTGACACATTGGCGTGGCAGAATATTGATGTGGTTAGTGGCACCAATCAGGTCAACATTAGTGGTGCTTGGACGTTAACAGAAAACACCAGCCGTACTGTGATGGATATTGATATGCGCGGTGAGAATAACAGTGATCTGATGGAACGTTTTGGGATCAGCTCCGGAATACAACGAGCGCCGTTTGCGATTAAAAGTCATAGCCAGTGGGATGGCGCTCCTTGGTCAATGCGTATCAACACCTTACAAGGTCGAGTCGATACTGAGCTTGGCAAAGGGGTGATTTCCAATGTCAGTGGTGCTGCTAACTTGTTGGGTTTATTTAGCTTAGATTCGATCATCCGAAAAATGCAGCTCGATTTTAGCGATATTTTTGATAAAGGTATGGCCTTTAATCGTATTACTGGTAGCGGTGAGATAGCACAAGGTATTTTTGTCACCAATAATATCAAAATGGATGCCATTGCTGGGGAAATGACCATTCGTGGCATGGCAGATCTCAATACGCAAATGGTTGATGCTCAGGTTAATTTTGTACCGGATCTCACTTCAGGCATTCCAGTGATGACAGCCTTTGCGGTAACGCCAGTGACTGCTCTATACGTGTTGGCCATTACAACGGTTATTTCCCCGGTGGTCGAAGTGTTTACTCAAGTGAATTATGAAGTGAAAGGTCCTTTACAATCACCGAATGTACGAGAAGTTTCTCGTCGTCGAGGAGAATTTGAATTACCTGAGTCATTAAAAAATTAATCGTTTTCAGGCATCAAAGCTTGAGACATTTGAATCGCGAGATGACCCGGAACATAAGAGCAATAAGTTGAAAAGCAATCTATGCAACTTCAAGTCGCAAGACTATAGGTTCAAGGTCAATAGACCCTAAGGAGAGGCAATGTTACGAGTTGGATTGATACAAATGACATCAGGGCCTGTGGTGGCGGATAACTTGCATTATCTCGAGCAGCAGGTGAGTTTGTTAGCTAGCCAAGGCGTCAATGTTATCGTTACTCCTGAAAATGTGGCCTTGTTTGCCAGCCATGCTGATTACCAGCAAAGTGCCGAGCCTATCGGCCAAGGACCAATCCAGCAAGCGGTTGCTGACTTGGCTCAACGTTATCAGTGCTATATTTTGCTTGGCAGTATGTCGATTCAGCGTTCTCATGGTCTCACGAGTACGTCGATATTATTTGCACCTCAAGGCCAGTTGTTGGCCGACTACGATAAGTTACATTTATTTGATGTTGATGTGGCCGATCAGCACCAAGCTTATCGAGAGTCAGCGGTTTTTTGTGGCGGAGATAGGCTAGTAGTGGCTAAAACAGAGTTGGCTAATTTAGGTTTATCCATCTGTTATGATCTACGCTTTCCCAGTTTATATCATGAGTTACGTCGTCAAGGTGCGCAGATCATGCTGATCCCAGCGGCATTTACCGCCGTCACTGGCAAAGCCCATTGGCGAACTTTATTGATGGCTCGTGCGATTGAAACTCAGAGTTGGGTGATCGCGGTTGGCCAGACGGGGACTCATCCTTGTGGTCGACAAACTTGGGGTCATTCGATGGTGATCAATCCTTGGGGAGAGGTGGTCGCAGAATTAGGGGCTGAGTTAGCTAACCTTGTCGTTGAGATTGATTTGCGATCACTTCATACTATTCGTCAAAACATGCCTGTGCTTGAGCACACTCGTTTTCATCATCAATTTATAGAGAAAAAGAATCCGCTATGAGTATTACCCGTATTGAACAAGCGTTACTCGCCCCAACCGGCTTAACTGAGCAAGATATTGCTGATACTTTAGCCAGTATTATGACTCGCGATATTGATTACGCTGATCTCTATTTTCAATCCAGTTGGCATGAGTCATTGGTGTTGGAAGACAGCATTATCAAAGATGGCTCATTTAACATTGATTGTGGGGTTGGGGTTCGGGCGATCAGCGGCGAGAAAACTGGTTTTGCTTATTCAGATCAGATCCAGCTCGAGGGGCTAAAGCAAAGTGCCATTGCAGCGCGAGGTATTGCCACTCAAGCTAAAAATGGTCAAGTTCAGGCATTTCGTCGTAGTGACAATCAAGCCTATTACGCGGCAGATAACCCATTAGAGAATTGGCAAAAACAGAAAAAAACCGAACTATTGCAACAATTAGATGCTTACATTCGAACCAAAGAACCTTTGATTCAAGAAGTGTCGGTCAGTTTGAGTGGTGTGCATGAACAAATGTTAGTCGCGGCTACGGATGGCACTTATGCTGGTGATATTCGCCCGTTAGTTCGTTTGTCGATTACGGTGTTGGCACAAAAAGGCGACCGTCGTGAACGGGGGAGTGCAGGCGGTGGTGGTCGTTTTAACTATGACTATTTTTTAAATGAAGAACAAGGGCAAAAAATTGCTTTTGCTTATGCCGATGAAGCGATACGTCAAGCCTTGGTGAATTTGGAAGCCGTTGCGGCCCCTGCTGGGACCATGCCAGTCGTCTTGGGATCAGGCTGGCCGGGCGTGTTATTGCACGAGGCTGTAGGTCATGGTTTAGAAGGTGACTTCAACCGCAAAGGGTCATCGGTGTTTGCTGGCAAAGTGGGTCAGAAAGTGACCTCTGACCTGTGTACCATAGTGGATGATGGCACTTTGCAAGATTTACGAGGCTCACTCAATATCGATGATGAAGGGGTTGCAGGTCAATATAACGTATTGATTGAGAAAGGCGTGCTTAAAGGTTATATGCAAGACAAGCATAATGCGCACTTAATGGGTGTGGCTCCCACGGGGAATGGTCGCCGTGAATCCTATGCTCATCTACCGATGCCGCGCATGACGAATACTTATATGCTGCCTGGTGAGCATACGCCGGAGGAAATCATTGCAACGGTCAAGAAAGGGATTTATGCGCCTAACTTTGGCGGTGGTCAGGTTGATATTACGTCAGGCAAGTTTGTTTTTTCAGCCTCGGAAGCCTACTTGATTGAAAATGGTAAAATTACCCATCCGATTAAAGGCGCAACATTAATTGGTTCAGGGATTGAAGCCATGCAACAAGTCTCCATGGTGGGTAATGATCTAGCGATTGATCGTGGCGTTGGCGTCTGTGGTAAAGCAGGACAAAGTATTCCTGTTGGTGTTGGGCAACCAACCCTTAAACTCGATGCACTTACTGTTGGTGGTACGGAGTAATTTCAAGCCGATCTTGATGCCGAGATGAAGATCAATGCTTTTTCTCGTAGTAATTATCATCGATCCGTGCGATATTTCGCGCTAATTTTTTAGCCTCATTTTAAATACTGGAGTCACTATTATGTCTCATGAAGATGAATATCTTTCTGTTGAAGATTTTCTTGCTATTCAACAAGAGGAGACGCGCGAAATTATTCAAGCGTTACTCGATGATGGCAGTGATTCAGAAGCCTTGTACGATATTGAACATCATTTGTTTGCTGAAAATTTCGAGATCTTAGAAAAAGCAGCAGTGGAAGCGTTTAAGCTTGGGTTTGAAGTTTTAGAGGCTGAAGAAGCGGAAGATGAAGATGGTAACAAACTGTTCTGTTTTGATGCCACGATGCAATCGGCACTGGATCCACAAGCTATCGATAAACAAGTTGCAAAATTGGTTGAGTTAGCTGAGAAATTTGACGTCATTTATGATGGCTGGGGCACTTACTACGAAGGTGAAGATGCCCTATATCCTGAAGAAGATGACGAAGAAGAGGCCTAAACAGCTTCAAGTGAATGCCATTACTTGGTGAATTGAAGCCTCAGCTAGCTTCGCTTGCTTCAATCAGATAGACAAGCTTGCGGCTATTCAGATTTGCACTTATCTCCGCCCTAGTGTTTGTGGTAGGTAAGATGGTAATACCAGCCTTATGGCTGGTATTTTTGATCTAGATCAGTTATACAAGGGGAATCAATGGATTTCTGATAAAAGTACAATGCAATACTCACTCGCTGGACCTTGGCAACTTTCTCCCCTGACCGACTTATCATTACCACAAGCCGATATCTACTTTCCTAATCCGTTAAGTCATGTTTTGCCACTAGGGCTGAGTGAAACGGAGCTGGCTAAACAAGAATGGCATTTAATGCACGATATTGAAGTGGATGAACACTTATTGGCTTTTGCTGCACTAGATTTAGTCATTGCGGGCATAGATTATTTTGCTGAAGTACGCCTGAATGGTGTGGCAATTTTTGACTGTGATCGGACTCAATCTTGTTATGTAAAAGAAATTCGCTCCCTACTGACCATCGGGCGTAACCGCTTAGAGATATTATTTTTACAGCAAGAAGAAGAGTGGTTAATTGATGAGCCAGTATGCCCATTAGATAGAGCAACCCTTAAGCCACATGATGATCGTATTGGTCTTTGGCGCGCACCTTATTTGCAATGTCTTTCTCACCTTAGGTTAGAGCACATTACCACTGAGCAGGTTTGGCATCATGGCGGCGGCTGTGAATTAATTGTGACCATTCATTTTACCACTTATCGCAGCGGCTTAGTCTCCGCTTGCGTAGGCTTTGATGGCATGACCTACCATCTGCCCATTGATATGCGTAGTGATCATGTCACCGCCATTTTTCAAGTGGACGCGCCGCGATACTATGATATCGAACAACCAAACCAGGCTGATTTATATTCACTGGATGTTAAATTGGATCAGCAACAAGTGTCGTTACAGCTAGCATTGAGTGACACTTTATGTGTCACTCACTTTCCCTTACATCATCTCTCTATGTAAACAAAAAGGCTTGAGGCTAATGGCTGTTGACTCATGGAATTAATGGGCACAGCCAAAGTGGCTATCTTTGTTGTCTTTGTTTTTCGGTTGTAGGCTTTGCCATACTTTTTCATGGAAGTAGTATGCACATGTATTAAAGCTAGGCTCAATCATGGCCATAATACCACCAATTAACCAGCTACCGGTGAGTAGGTAGGCAATACCAAAAGCAACACTGAAGTGGATAACAGCAAAGCTTGCAGTTTTGATCCGAGTTTTACTGGCGTAGCGTTGTAAGATTGGGTGTTTTATCCATGCGCGTTCATGGAAGTAAAATGCCACCGTGTTAACCATAGGTTCCAGCATGGCGATCAAGCTGCCGAGGATAATGTCACCCGTTAGCAGGTACGCAATGGTAAACGCAATCGTAAAGTGAATAGCGGCAAAGCTGAGTGTTTTTTTCATGATCCGTTCCTACTGATTAACCGTTGATGTAAACATTATTGATAATTATTCTCAAAAAGAAAAGTAAAATCGAACAATTAATCTCATCGGCAAAATCAATCAATATTTATCGAGTAAGCATTAGGGACGGAGTGGTACTGGCGATGAAATATCCCCTTTTCTACTTAAAGCTGCAGCGGTGCTGGCTAGCATTCACCCCAATCACATCGTTTGCCTATGCTCATGGGGTACTCACTTGTTGTCTATCTGCAACGCTAAGTCGTTTGGGGATAAAGGTATTGGCTGGCGGTTACTGTGGTTTAATGACCAACACAGGTATGGGTGAGTTTTCTACCACTTTACTGGCGACAGATCCTAGCATCACCTTGTCGATTCTAGAGCGTTTATGACTGGGCATAATGATTAAGTCGGCATTGAGCTGCGCCGCAAACTGTAAAATTGTCGCGTAAGGCTTGCCCTCATCAATGTGTAGTTGATGGTTAATGTCACTTGGGAGATATTGCTGAGCAAAGTTTTGTAGGCGTTGTTGAACTTCTTGCTTCATCTTATTTGCCGCGTCACGTGGAAAATAAGTTGCCACCATTGACATATGGATACCGGGTAAAACGGTGAGTAGATGGAGTTCGCCGCCACTTTGCTCGGCATGCCAAACAGCACTACGGATCGCTTGGTCAGCAAATCCTTGTTCGTTTAAATCGATAGGAACTAAGATACGTTGATACATACGTTATGCTCTCGTTATACCTTCCCCTTATTTACTCAGTGAATGGTAAATAAGGGGAAGTCATGTTATCTAGGGTTGAAAAGACGGTTGTTTCATTGCTCGGCGTCTGTGGTTCCAAGCGAGCATGAGGGTTAAAAACAAAGCGGGTACAAATACCCATTCTTTCATCGGCCGATCACTGTCAACGACAACGGTACGTACTTCCCAGTCAAAATCAATGCCTGCAGCTTGTGCTGGACTGCGAAACTCAACGTTATCAATGAGCATTCGGTTATTGGTCTTATTGACGATTAAGCCCATTGAACGAATGCGTTGTTCAGCTCCGGTAGCGCGATCAGCAAACGGTAGTTGAACGGTTTTAGAGACGTAATCCCCCATCAGGTTTTCACCGGCTACAATCATCGTGATAGGTTGACCTACTGGCGCTTTATCAACGATATAGGCTAAGTCGGTTCCTGGATATTGGTACTTAGCAGGATAAATTTTATCCCACCAAAAATCAGGTCGTAAAAAGCTAAAGGTTAATACCAGTAGCACGATCACTTCCCACCATTTGGTTTTAGTAAACCACCAACCTTGGGTGGCGGCAGAAAATAGCAGCATGGCAATCACCGATGAGCCAACGGTTAACGCTAAGTGCCACCACGACTCAATGCCCATTAATAAGAGTTGGGTATTAAAAATAAACATGAAAGGCAAGATAGCGGTGCGAATATCATAGGTAAAACCTTGGATACCCGTGCGAATGGGATCTGATTTTGAGATCGCCGCCGCGGCAAATGCCGCCAGACCGACAGGCGGTGTATCGTCAGCCAAGATACCGAAATAAAACACAAACAAATGGACAGCAATTAATGGAATAATCAGACCATTTTGTGCGCCAAGAGTGACAATGACAGGAGCCATTAATGTCGATACGACGATATAGTTGGCGGTGGTTGGTAACCCCATTCCCAGTAGTAGACTGATGATTGCGGTGAACAACAGCATCAGCATAATGTTACCGCCAGAAATGAACTCGACGAAATCAGTCATGACCAGACCAATTCCGGTTAAAGTCACTACGCCAACCACGGTTCCGGCTGCGGCAGTAGCAACGCCGATTCCTATCATATTGCGCGCGCCAGAAACGAGACTTTCTAATAAGTCAGTGACCCCAGCTTTGGCTTCTTGTGCGGCATTTTGAGTGTGATTAAACCAAGCAATTAACGGTCTTTGGGTCAGTAAAATAAAAATCATAAACACACTGGCCCAAAACGCGGATAGACCCGGTGAGAAGCGTTCAACCGTTAAGCACCAAACCAATACCACAATAGGCAGCAAATAGTGTAGCCCAGACATAATGGTAGCTTTCACTTCAGGTAGCTCTTGCAGATCCTCATCTAAGTTCATTTCGCGCTCGTGAGTGTATTTGGCAGAGGCTTTTAGTAAGCTAAGATAGCTGACGAGTAAAGCCACGGTCACTATCGGTGTCGCCGCGTCACCAAAGACTTGTTTTGTCCAACCGACACCGTAATACACTAATGCACTGAGTACACACAAACCTAAAATTGTGCCAGTAAAAGACAATAAGCTATGGACAAACTTGGATGGATTGCGACGAGGTAATCCGGTCATGCCCGCTTTGCAAGCTTCTAAGTGCACAATATAAATCAGGGCAATATAGGAAATAAGAGCCGGTAACAGCGCGGCGCGGATCACCTCCACATAAGAAATACCGACGTACTCCACCATTAAGAAAGCGGCTGCCCCCATAATGGGTGGTGTTAATTGTCCATTAGTGGAGGAGGCCACTTCGATCGCGCCAGCTTTGGTTCCAGAAAACCCGACTCGTTTCATCAGCGGAATGGTAAAGGTCCCCGTGGTTACCACATTGGCAATCGAAGAGCCGGAGACTAACCCCGATAGCCCTGAAGCCACGACCGCTGCTTTTGCTGGGCCGCCGCGCATATGACCAAGTAAAGAGAAAGCGACTTTAATAAAGTAAGCACCTGCACCAGCCCGTTCCAGCATGGCACCAAACAAGACAAATAAAAATACAAATGAGGTGGATACCCCTAAAGCGATACCAAATACCCCTTCGGTGGTTAGCCATAAATGGGACATGGCTTTATTAAAGCTTGCACCTTTATGGGCAATAACGTCTGGCATATGAGGACCGGCAAAAGTGTAGAGCAGGA
>SLFB01000086.1 GCA_007124475.1 Vibrio sp.
AGGTTGCAAGAACGGTGATGCAGACCTCATTGGAGCGACTATAATTAATCTATTATCAGTAAGGATTCAACCAATATCACAATCAGACATGAACAGCTTGCACTGTTATCTTTTAACCTCTAGAGGTGATGCATATGGACAAAGAACTACTTGCACGGAAATTATACGTAGAGCGTGTGCATGCTCTGATGGGTGAGCATCCAATTGATGAAGCTATGTTAGAAGCATTGTGGGAAAGTAAAGCTTCACCAGTGGACGCCGCAAAAGCGATGATGCAGCCAGATAGCCATGGCTACGATGCTCCACCATGGCTGGCCCGTTATCTTAACCGTAAATAAATGGCTAACTTAAAAACGGTCGCGCCGCTGTTGGTTGCTTTAAAACCTCAGCGGCTCTTGTGTTGGTAGAGACGCATCGAGTTCAACTCCCAAGTCGTTTATGCCTCACTAAGTTAACAATGCCGAGATGCTGGCTAGGTTCGTTTACTCCAATCAAATCGTTTGTCTATGCTCATGGGGATGAAGTTTCAGCCGTTTACCTGCAACGCCACCTTTCTATATACTAGGTTTGCTATTCGCACTTATCCGTCAAACCTGCCATAATATCGTCACTTTTTATTAAGATTGATTGCTAATATGATCGCGAAAACCTTCTCTCAACATGGGGCTTTGAGCAAAGTCATACCAGGATTTCAGGGACGACAGGCTCAAGTTGATATGGCATTGGCGGTCGAGTCCGCAATCAAAAATGAGTCTCAGTTGGTGGTTGAAGCGGGAACCGGTACCGGGAAAACTTTCGCTTATTTGACCCCGGCATTACTGAGCGGTAAAAAAGTGATTATCAGTACTGGCTCTAAAAATCTGCAAGAGCAACTCTTTCATCGCGATTTACCGTTAATGATTGATGCTCTTGGCTTTCACGGTCAAGTTGCGTTGTTGAAAGGGCGAGCGAATTATTTATGCCTAGATCGCTTAAGTCGCCAGATGCTTGAAAGCCATAATGTTAGCAGTGATCCTTCTTTATTGGCCCAGTTAGTTAAAGTTCGTCAATGGTCATCCGCCACTAAGAGTGGTGATTTAGGTGATTGTGAGGAGTTAGCGGAAGACAGTCCCATTATTCCAACCATCACTTCAACCAATGATAATTGTCTTGGTAAAGAATGTTTAAGCTATCAAGATTGTTTTGTTGTTAAAGCACGTCGTAAAGCCATGGACGCCGACATTGTGGTTGTCAATCATCATCTATTTTTAGCGGATTTAGCCATTAAAGAAACGGGCTTTGGCGAATTGATCCCTGAGGCTGAAGTGTTTATTTTTGATGAAGCCCATCAGTTACCAGACATTGCTAGTCAATACTTTGGTCAATCCCTTTCTAGCCGCCAGATACAAGACTTGGCAAAAGATATTGAAATGGCTTATCGCACTGAAGCGAAAGATATGCGTCAGCTGCAAAAAATAGCCGATAAACTGCAACAAACAAGTATGGATTTACGGTTACTATTAGGGGAGTCAGGTTTTCGGGGCAATTGGCGTGAAGTCATCGCCATCCCTGCTATTTTACGACAAGCTGAAAGGCTACAAGAAGATCTTGATTTCACCATAGAGGTACTTAAACTTAGCTTAGGGCGTAGTCAGTTGTTGGATGCCGCATTTGAGCGTGCGAACTTATTAAAAACCCGTTTTATAAGAGTCTGTGATGTCTCCATTACCGGCTACTCTTATTGGTTTGATACGACGGCTCGGCATTTCAGTTTGCACATTACGCCATTATCCATTGCCGAAAAATTTCAAGAGCAGATTAATCTTAAATCAGGCGCTTGGATATTTACATCAGCAACTTTGGCGGTAAATGACGATTTTGGCCATTTTACTCGACGACTTGGGCTTAAACCAAGCGCTCAATTTTCATTACCTAGCCCGTTTGATTATCAGCAGCAGGCTCAGCTGTGCGTTCCTCGTTATTTACCAGAACCCAATAGCCGTGGGTTAGCCGATCAATTGGTAACCATGTTGGCACCTGTCATTGAACAAAACCAAGGTCGCTGCTTTTTTTTATGTACATCACATCAGATGATGCGTGACTTAGCCGAACGTTTTCGAGCCTGTTTAACCATTCCTGTTTTGTTACAGGGTGAGACGAGTAAACAGAAAACCTTGGCGCAATTTATGGAATTAGGCAATGCTTTACTAGTGGCAACGGGCGCTTTTTGGGAGGGGATTGATGTCAGAGGTGATACGCTAAGCTGTGTTATTATTGATAAGCTTCCTTTTACATCGCCAGATGATCCGTTGTTAAAGGCACGCATTGAAGACTGCCGCTTACAAGGTGGCGATCCTTTCATCCAAGTGCAATTACCTGATGCGGTTATCACTCTTAAGCAAGGGGTAGGACGATTAATACGAGATAAAAATGACAAAGGAGTGCTGATCATTTGTGATAATCGATTAGTCACTCGAGATTATGGCGGAATATTTTTGGCAAGTTTGCCGCCAATTCCGCGCACGCGTAGTTTGACGCAAGTGAGCGATTTTCTTCAATCTTTATCGACAACAGACATAAATTAGAGATATTCATGAGTGCAACAATTCTGGCTTTAGATACCGCTACCGAAGCTTGTTCGGTGGCTTTGATGGTGGGTGATAAGATTTATTCTCGTAGCGAAATCGCTCCCCGTGACCACACTAAAAAAATATTACCTATGGTTGATGAGGTTCTTCAAGAAGCGGGTATTAAATTAGAGCAATTAGATGCTTTAGCTTTTGGACGTGGGCCAGGAAGTTTTACCGGAGTTCGTATCGGTATCGGTATTGCTCAAGGATTAGCATTTGGCGCTGATTTACCTATGATAGGTGTATCTACTTTAGCGGCTATGGCACAAGCGGCCTATCGGCAATATGGAGCGAGTTACGTCGCCACCGCCATTGACGCGCGAATGAATGAGGTTTATTGGGCTCGCTATGCTCGTCAAGAGGATGGCGCTTGGCAAGCCATTGATCAAGAGTGTGTGATTGCTCCTGCTATCTTGGTAGAGCGCATCGCTTCATTAGGGCAAGATGAGCATTGTTGGTCTATGGTGGGAACTGGATGGCAAGCATATTCATCGGCATTAGATACCTTGAGCATTGAAACCGACAAGACCGATATATTATATCCTCAAGCGCAAGATATGGTGGTACTCGCTCAACAGGCGTGGAAACAAGGCTTACAGGTTCCAGTTGAGCAAGCAGAACCGTGTTATTTGCGTGACACCGTGGCGTGGAAGAAATTGCCTGGACGCGAATAACCATTAGGTGTTATTGATTTATTAGGTACTTTGGCAGCCGTTTATGGATTCTTTCGATTCACTGATAATTTGGTGGTTAGAGCCCTAGGCTGCTGTTCAGGGAAGAATAAGTCACGCTGTCTTCTCTCTACTTATTTGCACTAGCGTGGGGTCATCCCTTGCTTGCCGACAACATAAGGTAGCGTATGGTTTCAATTAATGGCTCGGCTAATGGATTATCTCTTGGACGTGTTACCAATAGCCAAAAAACCAATAAAGCTCAAAAACGTCAGCATTCATCTTCGTCTTCAACCGTCGGAGCGCCGAGTCAATTAGCGGAAGCGGTAGCCCGTTCTCTCGGCGATGTTGCATCGATTAATGCTCAGCGCGCTCAATTGCAATACGATTTGCCTGAAGGACGTTCTCGCAAAGCCATGGAAGAGTACTTATCCATTATGAATCATGCGCAGCGTGAGGAACTTACCAACATGCTTGGTGTCGATCTGTATATCTGATCGGGGAGGAGTTATGCAAATAAATCAATGGCAAAAATGGGTGTTATTGACTGGGGTATGGTTACTCACCGCATGTACAACATTACCTCCAGGAATTGATTCTGACGATGAACAGTTAGTGACTGACTATCAGCAATGGACGGCGATGATGCCGCAATCGGGTCAAGCGGTACGACTGGGAGGGGTCATTGCTCAAATTAAGAATTTAAGCGATCAAACGCGAATTGAAGTGGTAAATTTACCGATTGATAAGCAGGGTAAACCACTTATCAGTCGTGAACCTCAAGGACGATTTGTCGTTTATCTTGATGGGTTTGTTGACCCTTTAACCCATGGTGAAGGTCGTTTAATGACTTTCCTTGGGCGCTCCATTGGTAGTGAGGTTTCCAAGGTTGGAGAATTTGAATATACATTTCCCGTGATGCGAGCTGAAGGTTTTCATTTATGGCGGATTGAAGAGCGAGTTATTATTGATGACATAACACCTTATGCATTCCCTTGTCGTAATTTTTATTGTCGCCATATTGAAGACTTACCCCGAAGTGGGCGAGTGATTCAAGAAATAAAGTAATGTGCGAATGCTAACTGAACAGCGTTTCACTATCGAGCAGGGGGACATAGCCGCTTTATCGATAGGTGAAGTAACACAAGCTGATTTTTCCTTGCTGTTCATCCATGGTTGGTTGGATAATGCCGCGAGCTTTATCAGTTTGATGTCACACTTACATCGACTTGCCCCCACTGTACATTGTTGTGCTATTGATTTACCAGGCCATGGCCTATCTAGCCATAAAGCGGCGGGTAACTACTATCCATTCCATGACTACATTGATGATATTTATCAGATTGTGAACATTCTTTCACCAAACAGACTGGTGTTAGTTGGTCATTCACTTGGTGCTTTAATCGCAAGTTGTTATAGTGCCGCTTTCCCTGAGCAAGTATCTGGATTAGTGCAGATTGAAGGTTTTGTTCCTTTATCCGAAGCGCCAGAAAATCATGTTGAGCGTTTACGTTCCGGCGTACTGAGTCGTCAAAGGTCTCGGCGTAAACCGAAACGTGGATACCCGAGCTTAGCGACGGCCATTGCGCACCGAGCGCAAGTGAACGCTATAGAGCAAGCACTCATTGCACCAGTGGTTGAACGTGGAATACAAGTGATCGATCAGCATTGGCAATGGCGACATGATACCAAGTTGAATTGCGATTCACTTTATCGGCTTACGCCAGATCATGCTCAAGTCATAAGGGAGCACATTACTTGCCCTCATCAAATTATTTTAGGGGATCAAGGGTTTGCTTCAATCGCTTGTGATATTGAACGTTATGGTCTTTTGCATGCAGAAATACATCATATTAGCGGTGGCCATCACTGTCATCTGGAACAGCCATCGATAGTCGCAGAGCGAATTCTTGGCTTAGTTAACAAATTTTAAACAAGTGTTTGGGTCTTTCGTGCTCAAGTGCTTCGGCTGTGCTGTAATAACGATCATTTCTATAACAAAGATAATCTTGATTATGCCAGCTAATTACGAGGAGTATTACCGTGGATAAACCTTGGCTCTCACGTTATCCCACTGACGTACCAGAAACGATTAATCCTGACCAATATTTGTCATTGGTTGAAATGTTCGAACAGTCTGTCCATAAGTACGCTGACCAACCTGCATTTATGAATATGGGGTCGGTGATGACTTTTCGTAAATTGGAAGAACGCAGCCGCGCTTTTGCTGCCTATTTACAGAATGATTTAAAACTGAAAAAAGGCGATAGAGTGGCATTAATGATGCCAAATTTATTGCAATACCCAGTGGCTTTATTTGGCATTTTACGAGCGGGTATGATTGCGGTGAACGTTAACCCTCTTTATACCCCGCGGGAGTTAGAGCACCAGCTCAATGATGCCGATGCACGCGCGATTGTTATTGTCTCTAATTTTGCCAACACCCTGGAACAAATTGTCGCCAACACACAAGTCAAGCATGTTATTTTGACCAGCTTAGGTCAAATGTTGCCAAGAGCGAAAGGCACTATTGTTGATTTTGTGGTGAAGTACGTCAAAGGCATGGTACCGAAATACGATTTACCTGGTGCTATCTCAATGCGTAAAGCTTTGCATAAAGGACGCCGTTTACAGTACGTTAAACCATTTATGTCCGGTGAAGATATTGCTTTTTTACAATACACCGGAGGTACAACAGGGGTGGCGAAAGGCGCTATTTTAACGCATCGCAATATGGTAGCGAATGTTTTACAGGCGAA
>SLFB01000293.1 GCA_007124475.1 Vibrio sp.
CACCGCTCAACAGAATGTCTGCTGATTGGCAACGCTTGCATGACAAACTGCTACAACGACAGCAGCAGCACTTCTCTGAGCAACAGCAAGTGTTTTTTGAACAAGAAAACCTCATTCGTCAACTGGCAATAGATAAACAAGCATTGTTCGAAAATTATCCACCAGAAAAGGCTCAGCGCTTGTGGGATGAACAATTACTATTACAGCCAGATCATATTCAGCGCCATGAAAAAAACCACCGCTTATTAAGCGCGGTGCTAGCTATAGATGAACAACAAGATCAACAAGATCGCTATCTTGCTCTTAAAGAGTTAGTTGATGATAAAACCATTGCTCGCCTAAATCAGCTTGAACAAGCCAGAAAACAATTTGATCAGCAATGGCAACAGTTTGTCGTCGAACGTGAAGTGATAATGCAAAGTTTGGCCGATCACCCAGAACAACAAACTAAACAAATTAATGCGCTGCGAGAGCAGTTGTTCGCACCACAAGATTTACGTCGAGTGCAAAGCTTAGAAAGAATGCACCTACAGCCAAACTAGTTAGGTATTTATGCCAATGGCCAATGAAAAGCAAAAGAAAGATAAGATAAGATAAGAGGGAGTTAACCCACTCCCTTTTACTTAATTAATTAGCTTGAAAAGACAAAGGAATTTCGGCCAATTGCGTCCCTTGATTAGCAGGAAAAATTAAATACTCACCATGATATTTCACGTTCGATTTATAGTCTGTGACTTTATGGACCATAAATCCGGCTGCCGCTGCTTTTTCAATAAATTCTGCATGATGACCACGAACAAACCAGCTCATTGGCTTGATTAACCGCTCACCATCAAAATGAGAATCACACTGGGTTGCGCACAAAGCTAATGAATTTTGGCCATCGGTAAAAATTTGAATTTTCCCGCAGCCAACTAAAGGCTCAGAGGTCGAAACCTCCCATCCAGCGTGTTCCATTTGATCTAAAAAAGCTTCAATTTTTTTGTCGGTCAACTGATTATCTGCAGACGGATGGAAGAACTGACCATAAAAAGCCGCAATACGCCGAAACTGTAATAATAACCCCGCTTGATTGCCTTTCGAGCGTCCAGCTTTTTGCCATGCGGTGAGATCATCGCCAACACAGCGCTGAAAACGTTGTGACTTAAGGGCTTTTGTCACCCAGTGAGCCAAAAAATGGTTATTAGCAACCGGAGCATCAGCCAGTTTCCCCGCTGCATGCTCTTGCGCTAATTCTTGCAAAGCACTATTAACCACATTTTGAATTTCTAAATGATAATTCGACACTATGCGTTTCTTCCTAACGTCCAATAAAAACCAGCAGACAAGACTGAGCACGCTGCCATAACTAAAATCATTGGCCAAGTCACATCACTTGGCATTAAAGCGACCACAGCGCCGATAATTGACCCGGTACCAAAACGAAGTGTGCCAGCTAAGGAGGAAGCTGTACCCGCAATTCTTGGGTAGCCACTTAATAGTAGCCCCATGGCATTACTGCCGATGGTGGAAATGGTGCCCACAAATAGCACCACAAAAGGTACCGTGCCCCATAAGCCCCAATCTAACGACCAACTGATAAACAAGCCTAAACCCGCTGACAGTTGTACCGCTAAGCCAAAGCGCAACATGGCATGTGAACCAACTCGTTTTACAAAACGGCCATTGATCGTCGTCATCGCAATCATGGCTAAAATATTCAGCGCAAATAAATAGCCAAATTGATTTGGTGTAACACCATAAATATCGATATACACAAACGAACCAGCCGTTAAAAATGCAAACATGCCTGAAAATGAAAAAGCCCCAGCAAAAATTAACCCCATCGCTTGCCCGTTACGACATAGGTGAAGATAGTTTTTCAGCGTATTGGTCAAACGCAGTGGCTGTCGGTTTTCTGCCGCTAGGGTTTCAGGCACTTTCCACAACACCAAAACGATAACCAACACTGCAAATGCGGTTAACAACCAAAAAATTGAACGCCAACCAAACCACACCGCTAAGTACCCGCCAATTAATGGAGCCACCAATGGTGCTAAGGTAATCACTAAGGTAACAAACGACATCGCGCGGGCAAAATCTTCTCGATCAAACATATCGCGAACCACAGCTTGAATCACTACCGCTGCCGCTGCTCCCGCAAAACCTTGTGCCGCGCGGATATACGTTAAAGCGGTAATATCATGTGTTGTGGCACTGAATACACAAGCAATGGCAAATAAGGATATCCCCGTCAGCATGACGGGTCGACGGCCATAACTGTCAGCCAATGGCCCATGAAACAACTGGCCAATGGCAAATCCAGCGGTATAAGCCGTTAAGGTTAATTGTACTGAACCCGCTGTCGTACCTAAATCCTGCGCAATGGCAGGCATAGCTGGTAAATACATATCGATGGCAAGCGGGGTAAGCGCACCAATGGCACCAAGTACAATAAACAACAAAAAGCCAAGGCTCGCTGCATCGTATTTAGTGTGGGCAGTATTAGAAGTCATAAGTCTCCATAGACAATAAATAAAACAAAACTTGCCTGGCTATTTTGCTGTGGCAAGTTATCGCTGATGTGGTATTCGCCGCTCGAAAATTGAAATGGCAGCGATAGGAACTATACCCAAAACATTGGACGTTACCGCTAGCGCAGTGAGCCCCATAAGTATGAACAAACTCGGTGTATAAACAAACTCAGTGATTGAGGTGAACGAAACTCGCCACCAACCTCGCTGCTGCCAATAGAAATAGGTTATTGGCTATCATGACTGACCACGAAAACAGCCTAACTTGTCCAAGTTTACCCTTGCCATACAGAAGCAATTTCGGCTTCGGTCAAATAACGACATTCACCGGGCTCTAGCGCTGGATCTAACACAATATCCCCCACTCGCTCACGGTGTAAACCGATGACTTTATTACCAAGGGCTGCAAACATCCGTTTCACCTGATGGTATTTACCTTCATGAATCGTCAACAATACCTGTTGAGAATCAATCAGTTCAAGCTCAGCCGGACGAGTTAATGCTCGCTCGCCACGCAGCTCTATTCCCTGCGCAAAACGCTCAGTGTAATCAGAACCGACAGGATCGGCGAGCCACACTCGATACGTTTTCTGACAGTGGTGTTTTGGCGAAGTAATGCGATGTGACCATTGACCATCATCGGTGATCAACACCAATCCCGTCGTATCCACATCTAACCGTCCGGCAAAATGTAGGTCACGCATATTGGCTTCGTCAAGTAATACAAAAGCGGTCTGGTTAAAGCCATCTTCATGAGAACAAACATAACCTTGCGGTTTGTTCAGCATAATATAGCGAGGTCCACTCAAAGTCAGTATTCGTCCCTGCCATTCAATCTGTGACTGCTCTGTCACTTGAAACGAACCACTTTTACGTACAACATCATCCACCGTCACTTCACCGGTCTTTAAAATCGAAGTGGATTCTTTGCGTGTGGTGCCTAATGCATCACACAGGAATTTATCTAAACGCATGAATACCTCATCTGCTTGAAGTCGGGTATTATACTAGCCCCTTTAAAAATAGTTGAACTATTTCACAGAATTAATTGCTGCATGTATCAATTACGCCCTTATCAAGCCGACGCGGTAAAAGCCGTTATCCATTATTTTCGTCAGCATAATACTCCAGCTGTTATTGTGCTGCCGACAGGTGCCGGTAAAAGTTTAGTGATTGCCGAGTTAGCTCGCCTCGCTAAAGGTCGGGTGTTGGTGCTCGCTCATGTTAAAGAGTTGGTCGAGCAAAATCACAGTAAATATGAGAGTTATGGCCTGACAGGGGGCATTTTTTCTGCAGGCCTTGGTCGAAAAGAAAGCGAACATGACGTGGTTTTTGCCTCCGTACAATCGGTAGTGCGCAATTTAGAGGCATTCAAAAACCAATTTTCGTTACTAGTGATTGATGAATGCCATCGCGTGCCCGACGATAAAGACAGCAGCTACCAGAAAGTCATCCACCATTTATTATCATTAAATCCGGGCATGAAGGTGTTAGGGCTAACCGCTACCCCCTATCGACTTGGGATGGGGTGGATCTATCAATACCATACGCGCGGTCTTGTTCGCAGCGAAGAAACACGATTTTTCCGTGATTGTATCTTTGAATTACCGATCCACTATTTACTGGACGAAGGCTTTCTCACTCCCGCACGACTGATTGACGCGCCGGTACTCAGTTATGATTTTTCTCAGCTTACCCCAGCCAGTACCGGACGCTATAAAGAATCTGAACTCGATTTGGTTATCGAGCAATCCAAACGAGCGACACCACAAATTGTACAACAAATCATACAACTCGCTGACGATAAGCATGGAGTCATGATTTTTGCCGCTACCGTTCGTCACGCCGAAGAAATTGTTAGCTTACTACCACCAGAGCAAGCAGCATTAGTGATTGGTGACACCTCTTCACAAGAGCGTGACCGCATCATCCAAAGCTTTAAGCAACAACACATCCGCTTTCTGGTTAATGTCTCGGTATTAACGACCGGGTTTGATGCCCCACATGTTGATCTGATTGCTATTTTAAGACCAACTGAATCCGTTAGTTTATATCAACAAATTATCGGTCGAGGACTGAGGCTCGCGCCCGGTAAAAGTGAATGTTTGGTATTAGATTACGCCGGTAACCAATACGATTTATATCAACCGGAAGTGGGCGATCCTAAACCAGACTCGAATAGTGAAATCATCACCATTCCCTGCCCAGCGTGTGGCTTTAACAATAATTTTTGGGGCAAATTGGATGATAACGGTTTTCTGATCGAACATTATGGGCGACGTTGCCAGGGGTATTTTGATGATCAAGAGACCAACGAACGCATGCATTGTGGTTATCGATTCCGAGCGAAATACTGCAATGAATGCGGCGCTGATAACGACATTGCGGCACGTATCTGTCACCAATGTCAAGCCACCTTAGTCGACCCAGATAAAAAACTAAAAGAAGCGTTAAACTTAAAAGATGCCTTAGTCTTCGAATGCACTGAAATGCAACTTACTGTGCATAAAGATGAGAAAGGTAAAAACCATCTTCGTGTGACTTATCATGGTGACAACAATGTTCAAGTGCATGAATTTTGGTCTTTAAGCACACAAAAGCAAAAAGCACAGTTTAAACAACGTTTCGTGCGTCCTCACTTGGCTGACAAACACAGAGCCTTTGATGCCGCAACCCCGAGTAAAGTCGTTGACCATCAACATCGCTTTCGCCCTCCACTGTTTGTTATCGCCCGTAAAAGTGGCCGCTTTTGGGCTTTACGGGACAAAGTCTTCGCTGATGAACTGAGTGGCTAAGCCCAACCCTTGCTGGATAAACGCTCAGGCGGTGATTTTTTATTGCCGATTGCCTCATTGAATGTTAGTATCCGCGCTCGTTTTGTGATGATCATTCGATCACTAGCAAAACGCTCGGACAACCCAAGGTCGCATTGGTGTTGTCACACTTATTTTTTACTAATTTGAGAGTAAACATTATGAAATTCAATGCAGTAGTGCGTACAGAACTAGGTAAAGGTGCGAGCCGCCGCCTACGTCATGCTGGTCAATTCCCTGCTATCGTTTACGGTGGTGAAGCAGCTCCAGTATCAATCGCTCTTAACCACGATGAAGTTATCAACCAAATGGATAAGCCTGAGTTTTACGAAGCGATCACTCTAGTTATCGATGGTGCTGAAGTTAAAGTTAAGCCTCAAGACGTTCAGCGTCACGTGTTCAAGCCAAAAGTTGAGCACATGGACTTCATCCGTATCTAATTCCCTACCAAGGAATTGATTGGATAAAATCCAACCTTTTGCATGTATAAGATAATCGGCCTTACCATCCGAATCATCTAAAAAATTAGAAACCCCGATGCTACCAACATCGGGGTTTCGCCGTTTTAGTCTATAAACAACTATAGCCTTCCGACTTGAAGCCGCAGGGATGTTGGCTACTTTCGTTCGCCCCAATCACATCGTCTATCTATGCTGATGGGATTATGAGAGCCATCCGTGGCTCTCACCACA
>SLFB01000164.1 GCA_007124475.1 Vibrio sp.
CAAATAGCGTATTTTCAGGGTTGGTTACCGCTTGACGCTTAGCTGGTTGGCCAACCAAGGTTTCACCGTCTGTGTAAGCAATCACAGAAGGGGTTGTACGATCACCCTCTGCGTTCTCAATTACGCGAGGTTTGTTGCCATCTAATACTGCAACACAAGAGTTGGTCGTACCTAAGTCAATACCAATGATTCTACCCATCAGGCTATCTCCAAAAAAATAATTCTATGTTCGTTTTTGCTATATCCCCTATTTGGGGGCAAATAATTAGGATTCAACCCTAATATCCACAAAAACGTGACGGTTTGTTTCTGCTATGCCCCATAAATAAGGGCATTGATACGCTTTTCAAGGGCAAAATAAAAAAAATCTTTCTTTTATCCTCAAATCGGTACATTAATAACGGAAAATATAAAAGCGAAGCCGGACGCGACTTCGCCTTGATATATACCTAACTGGCTAGAATGCAAGTAAGCATCTGTGAATCCCCCATCAGCATAGCTAAGATCAGCATAGCTAAGCTATACCAGGTTTCTTCCTTATCGCCCGCATTACTGCAACTTCAAACAGCCAGGTATACCCAAACAACTTGGAGTTGCAGGTAGGAGGCAAGTGAGTGAGTCCCCATGAGCATAGATAGACTATGTGATTGGGGCGAACGAACGTAGCCAACACCCCTGCAGCTTCAAGTAGGAAGGGGATATAACTGCATGAATAAAGATTACTTAGCAACCATTACCATGGCTGGACGAACAACACGTCCATTCAACTCATAGCCTTTCTGCATCACCATCATCACTGTATTGGCCGGGTGCTCTGCACTCTCCTGGATAGACATCGCCTGATGGAACTCAGGATTAAATGCCTCACCTTCTGGGTTAATCACATTCACACCGAATTTACCCACAGTATCAACGAAGGTTTTATGAGTCAGTTCAACGCCTTCAAGGAAAGGTTTCACTACTTCATCTTCACGGTTAACCGCTTGAATGGCACGCTCTAAGTTATCGAGCACAGGGAGAAGCTCCTCAACAAAACGACCTAAAGCAAACTTACGGGCTTTATCTATCTCCTGCTCAGAACGGCGACGCATATTGTCGACATCAGCTAGTGCACGCAACATCGCTTCGTGGTTTTCTTTAGCGCGAGCTTCACTAGCCAATAATGCTGCCTCAAGCTGAGCAACTTTTGCTTCTAGACCTTCTTCAGCTTGCTCAGAGTCGTTCCAATCTAAGTCACCATCATTACCCACAACTTCAGCTTCGTGCTCATTATCCATTACCACTTCCGCCGCCTGTTGTTCTTCTTGAATTTTTTTCTCTTCTTGGCTCATGATCTCTCCAAAATTGGTGACAATTTGTCTAATAAATCTAAATTGTTTGGTATTTATTAGACAAAAGTTCGCATTAAAACATAACTTGCCCTTATTATGGGGATGAAGAGTTCTGATTCAAGCCCAATTCAATTGGAAAACGTATGAAAAATCCATTTAGCGTGATCGCAATCATCGGCAAACCAAGAAACCAGCAGGCCATCCAGACCCATATGGAGTTGTTTCGTTGGCTGACATCACTCGGAAAAACCGTGTTGATTGATGATCGACTGCGCGACCTCTTACTTGACATATCCAGTGAACATTTTGCTAGCTTGATAGAACTAGGTCGAAGTGCAGATTTGGCTATTGTGGTTGGTGGTGATGGCAATATGCTCGGCGCTGCGCGAGTCCTTTCACGTTTTGACATTTCGGTTATTGGCGTCAATCGTGGTAATTTAGGTTTTTTAACCGATCTCGATCCTGATAACTTCAAAGAGCAACTGACTTCAGTACTCGCAGGAGAATTCCTTGAAGAAAAACGTTTTTTACTAGAGGCTGAAATTCACCGTCATGGACAAGTGAAAAGTCATAACGCTGCACTTAACGAAGCGGTACTTCACCCTGGTAAAATCGCTCATATGATAGAGTTTGAAGTTTACATCGATAACAACTTTGCATTTTCACAGCGCTCTGATGGCTTAATTGTCTCCACACCAACCGGGTCAACCGCCTATTCTCTCTCTGGTGGTGGTCCTATTTTATCACCGAGCTTAAACGCCATTACCTTAGTCCCTATGTTCCCACATACACTTTCTTGCCGCCCTTTAGTCGTCGATGGCAACCGACGGATAAAATTAGTGGTATCTCCTGAAAACCGAGGTATTCAAGAAGTAAGCTGTGACGGGCAAGTCTCTTTACCTGTTTCACCTGGCGATGAAGTGCATATTTATCAAAGTCCTAATATGCTCAAGCTGATCCACCCTAAAGACTACAGCTACTACCATGTGCTACGTAAAAAATTGGGGTGGTCTAGTAAACTCTTTTAACCGGCAATACAAAACTGATCTCAATTTTTTTCCTGTACAACTTTACTGTATATAGAAACAGTATATACTGTCATTACATACAGTATTGTTTAATTATACAGGTGCACAAATGCTGGCTCATCTAAGTGTAAATAATTTTGCGATTGTAAAGTCACTACAACTTGAACTCTCCAAAGGCATGACAACCATAACCGGTGAAACCGGGGCTGGTAAATCGATTGCCATTGATGCCCTTAGTTTATGCTTAGGAGGGAGAGCCGAAGCAAGTATGGTGCGCCAAAATGAAGAAAAAACAGAGGTCAGCGCCGCTTTTATTCTTGATAACAATCTGCACGCTACTCGTTGGCTCGAAGATAATGATTTACTGGATGGTAAAGAATGTATTTTACGTCGAACCATCACTAAAGATGGCCGTTCAAGAGCCTTTATCAATGGCAGTCCTGTCCCTTTATCACAGCTAAAGTCGTTAGGACAACTCCTAATCAATATTCATGGCCAACATGCCCATCAACAACTGATGAAGCCAGAATTACAGCTCGCCATGTTAGATCAATATGCAGGGCACACGGATCTGTTAAAACAAACCCGATTAGCTTACCAACAATGGCGTCAGGTCAACCACCACCTAAAACAATTACGAGAAAATAGCCAAAATAACCAAGCTCAACTACAACTTCTTGAATATCAAATCAAGGAGTTAAATGATCTCGCTCTCAATGAAGATGAATTTAGCGAATTAGAGCAAGAGCACAAACGCTTATCAAACAGTGGTGATCTTGCCATCAACTGCCAAAAAGCAATTAACTTGCTCTACGAAGGCGAAGACGTCAATGCCCTTAACCTACTTCAAGCTGTCAGCCATACGCTCATTGAACTCTCCGACATGGACTCTCAATTAAGTACACTCCCGACAATGCTCAACGAAGCCATAATTCAGCTTGAAGAAACTAACAGCGAGTTACGAGCCTATTTAGATCATATTGATGTCGATCCTGAACGTATGTCTTATGTTGAAGAACGTTATTCTCGGGTGCTTTCTCTGGCCCGAAAACATCACGTACTTCCAGAAGACTTATATCAACACCATCAAGCCTTGTTGCAGCAAATTGCTTCGCTTGACTGCTCCGACGAGAAAATTGAAGAACTAGAGAGCGATGTCGCTGTTCATTACCAAGCTTTCGTTCATTGCGCTGAAAAGCTTCATAAATCACGCTGCCGTTATGCTAATGAATTGGACAAGTTGATTACCCTAAGTATGCATGAACTCAGTATGGAGAAGGCGAAATTTAAGATTGATGTCATTGATCATCAAGGGCAACCGTCACCGCTTGGTTTTGATCATGTCACTTTTT
Source organism: Vibrio sp. (assembly GCA_007124475.1). Lineage (GTDB taxonomy): Bacteria > Pseudomonadota > Gammaproteobacteria > Enterobacterales > Vibrionaceae > Vibrio. The sequence continues at coordinate 3,712 of SLFB01000164.1, forward strand.
TAGTGTCAACCAATCCAGGGCAACCATTACAACCCATCGCAAAAGTTGCTTCTGGTGGTGAGCTTTCGCGTATTTCACTGGCGATTCAAGTCATTACCGCTCAAAAAATTGACACACCAAGTTTGATATTTGATGAGGTCGACGTCGGTATTTCAGGTCCAACCGCTGCGGTGGTGGGTAAAATGCTTCGTAAATTAGGCGAGTCAACCCAAGTGCTCTGCGTTACTCACCTACCGCAAGTCGCTGGCTGTGGGCACCATCAATTATTCGTAGCCAAGCAAACCAAAGGTGGAAAAACGGAAACTCAAATGATTAAGCTCGATCAAGAGCAAAGAATTGCTGAATTGGCGCGTTTATTGGGAGGAAGTCAGATCACCGCTTCAACACTTGCCAACGCCAAAGAGTTATTGATTGCCGCTTAAGGGTCTATTTTTCTACGCCATGTTGCAACTTAACACAAAAAAGTTGGTCTTAACTAGCTCAGAGCCACTTGAAGTTTTTACTTCTGCTCTGAGCTTGTTTATTATCATGCTAGTTTAGACACTTACCAGTAGTAGAATATTACATATGCAGTTAACCAAATGGCTTGTTGCCATCCCTCTTGCCGTGACGATGCTGTCCGGCTGCTCTGTTTTAGAACGCTTGGTGTATCGTATTGACATAAACCAAGGCAATTATGTTGAGCAACAAGCTGTTGAACAACTCAGACTTGGAATGACCAAAGAACAAGTTCGTTTCGTTTTAGGCTCACCCATGTTGATTGAAAATGGCTTACCAAATACATGGTACTACATCTACCACCACACCCCTGGGCATAATCCTTCAGTGCAAAAAGACCTGATCGTGAACTTTAATGATGCAGGCCAACTGATTGAGCTAACTGGCGACTTCCAGCCGAATGATGCCTTTTTTAACGCGCTTAATTAACGAGACTCACTGTCGTGCAATGTGATAGATATATACCCAAAAAATTGACGTTGCCGCTTAAAAGAGCGAAGGGTATACGGCCTTGTAAAGCGATATAAAAAGCCCTACCCGCTAACCATAAAACGGGGGGCTTTTTTAATGGACAGCCAATTGCAACTTTATACCCTTCCGACTTGAAGCTGCAGGGGTGTTGGCTACGTTTGTTCGCCCCAATCACATAACCTATCTATGCTCATGGGGACTCACTCACTTGCCGCCTACCTGCAACTCCAAGTTATTTGGGTATAGTCAACAGAGCAACTAGGCTTTTTTAGCCCCATTTGCGTTGGCGAGCTTTGCTTGTTCAGCACGTTTACGACGAATATCTTTAGGATCAGCTAATAACGGTCGGTAAATTTCAATCCTATCGTGATCACGCACGGTGGCATCAAGTTTAATATTACGACTAAATACCCCAATTTTATTTTTTGCTAAATCAATGTCAGGGTATAGATTAAGCACCCCTGACGTCTTAATGATTTCTTCTGCCGTCATGTTTCGGTTGACGACTAGCTTAAACACCCGTTGTTCATGGGGTAATGCATACACTACCTCTACATGAATCATATCGCTTTCAATACTCATTGGTTGTAAACCTGTTTCGCTCGCTTAGTAAATGCATTAACCATATTCGTGGTCAGTTCCGTAAAAATTTTACCAAAAGCAAATTCAATCATTTTACTTGAGAACTCAAATTCTAACTTTAACTCAACTCTACAAGCATGGGCATCTAATGGTGTAAAGTACCAACCACCACGAAGCACCTGAAAAGGGCCGTCCACAAGCTGCATGGTAATGGACTCCCCTGGTCGTAATTCATTCGACGTAGTAAATGTTTTGCTGATCCCTGCTTTTGCAACATCAACCGATGCTATCATCTTCTCTGATGAAGATTCTAAAACGCGCGAGCCAGAGCATCCGGGTAAAAACTCTGGATAACGAGCAACATCATTAACCAAATGAAACATCTGCTCAGCACTAAACGAAACTAAAGCCGAGCGACAAACTTGCTTCATTGCTTCCCCTTTCAATAATTAGCGATATTAATGAACACGATTGTACGTTCATCCCCTATTCACCTCAAGTAAAGCTCCTCTTGATCAAATACCGAATAAAATAACAGAGAAAAGCCATTCCACGATGGCGAATTATACCCAAACAACTTGGAGTTGCAGCTAGGCGGCAAGTGAGTGACAAATTTGTCTGGAACAAATTTGAACAGCCGTAGGCTGGCCTTTGGTGAGAGCCACGGATGGCTCTCATAATCCCCATGAGCA